>JAOAPP010000334.1 GCA_025462985.1 Bryobacterales bacterium
ATCTCAGTCATTTCCTTTCGGAGGAGTTGCTGCGCCACCCGGAGTGGATCCTGGACATCGGGGATGTTGAGGGCACGTGTTCGACGCTTGAATACAAGGCGCGGCTGGCAGCATTCCTGGGTGAGCCGACCAACGCGACGGGTTTCGACCTGGCACTATTTCGGCGTAAAGAGCTGCTGCGGATTGTCATTCGCGACGGACTAGGGATCAGCCGTGTGGCCGAACTAACGGAGGAGATTTCGAATCTGGCGGACGCCATCCTGGCGAGTGCCATCGAAACTGTCACGGAGGAGATGCAGGCCCGGTTCGGCGTGCCGCTCACGCCCAATGCGCGAGGGGAAATGGCCCCTGCCGTGCTCACCGTTCTGGCGCTAGGAAAACTGGGCGGGCGCGAGTTGAACTACAGCTCGGACATCGATTTGATGTTTCTGCACAGCGGCAACGGCGAGACTTCCGGGCCGCGGCGAATCACCAATGGCGGGTACTTCAAGAAAGTGGCGAACGGGATTACGACCCTGCTTTCGACCTACACGCCCGCCGGGATTTGCTACCGGGTGGATCTGCGGCTGCGACCGGAAGGGAGCCTGGGAGAGGTGTGCTCGTCCCTCGCTTGCGCAAAGGAGTACTATGCCCGACGCGCTCGCGATTGGGAGCTGCAGATGCTGATCAAGGCGCGTGTGGCGGCCGGTGATGAAGCGATGGGAGAAGAGCTGCTGAACTTCGTGGAAGGCTCAATTTACTCGACCACGCTTGATTTTTCGACCATCGAGAAGATGTCCGAGACACGGGAGCGGATCGGGGAAAAGCTCGCGCGCAAGCGCCTCCGGCACGATCAGCTGGATGTGAAGCTTGCCCCCGGCGGCATTCGGGATATCGAGTTCCTCGTACAGTGCCTGCAGCGGTTGCACGGCGCTCGCGATACGTCCGTGCAGCACCGGGGTACCTTGTTCGCGCTGGACAGCCTTTACAGGAAAGATCTGCTTTCGGGAAGCGAGTATGCACGGCTGGACGAGGCTTACCGTTTTCTGCGGACCCTCGAACATCGGCTGCAGCTGGAGGACGACCGGCAGACGCACACGCTGCCGACGAATGAGCGAGATCTGGAGCGCATAGCTCTTCGGATGCCGCACCCACAGCCCGGCACGGGACACCTGAGCGCGGGAACTCAACTGCTGCGCACTTTGAATCAGCATCTGGAGAATGTGCAGACGATTTACGACCGCATCGTGCATGCGCAGCGACCCTTGTACTACCAGCCCTCAACTCCGGCAAGCCCTCCGAGTCCGCAGGCTGAAGGAGCGGGCCAGGCGAGTTCGATCGTTTCGGAGCGTACCATCGAGGCGCTACGCCGGTCTTCTCCGCACCTGGCGGCACACGTTCAGCTCCACGGATTCCGGCGGCCGGAAAATGTGCTCCAGAGATTCTCCGAGGCACTCTCGCGAGGGCCTGCACATGTCCGGCTGCTAGAAAGTCATCCGCTGCTGCCCGTCTACACGCTGCAGATTCTGGAACTGAGCCCTTACCTTTCGGAGCAACTGACAGGCGCTCCTGTGCTGGTGGAAGACATTTATCGCGTTGCCGATCAACCAAACGCGCGGCCTGCATTTGAGGCGCTGGCTGCACCATTGAGTGACATCGACGGTCTGCGGCGATTCTTTCGCCGGGAGACGTTCCGTATACAGGCGGCCAGCATTGGTAGTCCTGAGTCGGTCTTTCAGACCCTCGACCGCACATCGAGCGTGGCGGAGTTCCTGATTGCCCGGGGGTATCGGATTGCGCTCGAGAAAGCACTGGCGCACGGTCGCAAGCATGCAGCTCCGGGCACCCGTTTCGAGGAGCCGCAGAACGAGATGATGGTGGTCGCCCTTGGGCGGCTCGGCATGCGGGAGTTCGATCTAGCTTCCGATGCCGATTTGCTGTTTATCATTCCGGACAGCGAGGCTCCTCGAAAGAAGTTCTGGACGCGAGTAGCCGAACACGTGGTGGAAATTCTGACGGCGTATGCGGGCCATGGCCCCACCGTATCAATCGACACCAGGCTGCGGCCGAATGGCCGGGAAGGCACGCTGGTGCAATCGGAATCGAACTACGTTGAGTACTTTTCCCACCATGCGGAAGCTTGGGAGGGAATCGCTTATATGAAAGCCCGGGGCGTGGCCGGAGACATCGAGCGATCGACCGCGTTTCTGACGCAGTTGCAGCAGGTGGACTGGAGACGGTACGGGCAAAGCGGCCGGTCACGGCAGGATCTGCGCCAGATGCGCATGCGCTTGCAACGGGAACAGGGTTCGATCACTCCATTGAAAGCGGCCGAGGGTGGCTACTACGATGCCGACTTCATTCTGATGTACCTGCGCCTTAAGGGAGCGGGCATGTTCTTCAAAAGCCTGAACACGCCGGAACGGATCGATGTGGTGGAGAAGATGGGGCATCTGGACCGGTCCGGCGCGGAGCTCCTGCTCGAGGCTACAACCTATTACCGAGCAGTCGACCATGCTCTGCGGCTTGTGAAAGGCAAGGCCGAGGCGAAACTGCCGACGACACAATCGGAGCTGGAAATGACGGCGGAACTGGTCCGTTTATGGACGGGAAAGCACTCGACGGCGGATACGCTCAGCCATGAACTGGCCGAATTGCAGCGCCGAGTGCGCCAACTTTTCGACGAGGTGTTTCAGTAGGGTTATTCTTCTTCGTCGCCGCCGACGTGAGCGGACTTGGCGGCCACGATGATCTTCTCAGCCTGGGGCGCAGGCACGTAGTCGTAGTGATCGAACTCCATGCGGAAGGAGGCGCGGCCCTGCGTCTTTGAGATCAGGTCGTTCTGATAGTTGAGCATTTCGGACATTGGGACCTGCGCCCGGATGCTCTGCAGATTTCCTTTAAGATCCATGCCCGCGATCCGACCGCGGCGGCCGTTGAAGTCGCTCATGAGGTCGCCCGCGTACTCGACCGGAGTTTCGACGTCCACCTTCATGATGGGCTCGAGCAAGGCCGGTTTGGCCTGCTGCATAGCGGCGCGGAATGCCTTTCTCGCCGCGAGTTTGAAGGCCATTTCGGAGGAGTCGACGTCATGGTAGGAGCCGTCGTAGACCGTGACCTTGAAGTCGGTCACGGGATAGCCGGCGAGATAGCCCTGCTCGGCCGCTTCCACAATTCCTTTTTCAACGGCGGGGATGTACTGCCTAGGAATCGAGCCGCCAAAGATGTCGTTGACGAAAGAAAACTTTTCGCCGCGGGGCAGCGGTTCGAGTTTGATCCAGCAATCGCCGAACTGCCCGTGTCCGCCGGTTTGTTTTTTGTGGCGGCCCTGCACGCTGGCTGAACCGCGGACGGTTTCGCGGTACGGGATCTTGGGCGAGTTCAATTGAACGTCCACACCATAGCGCCGCTTGAGGCGGCTTACAACAATTTCGAGGTGCTGCTGCCCGTTCCCTGCCAGCAGGAACTCTTTTGTCATGGGATCGCGGTAGAAACGCAGGGATGAATCTTCCTCAAGCATCTTGTGCAGCGCCGAACTGAGACGATCCTCGTCGCTCCGCGTTTTGGCCGAGATGGCATAGGCGATGGAAGGTTCGGGTATGTCGACGGCGCGGTATGTCACGCAGCCGCTCTTTTCGCAGAGCGTGTCGCCCGTCAGCGTCTCTTTTAGCTTGGCCACCACGCCGATATCGCCGGCCCGGAGTTCGCTGACCGGCTGCATCGTTTTGCCGAAAGGAGTGGCGATGTGGGCCAGACGTTCATTGACCTTGGAGCGGGTGTTCGTCAGGTGCGCATCGTCTTTCAGTGTGCCGGACATGACTTTGAAGTAGGAAACTCGGCCAGCAAAGGGATCGGCTGACGTTTTGAAGACAAAGATGGCGGGCGGTTCGTCCGGCGCGATGGCCTTGGTGATTTCCCGGTCGTTCTGCAGGGCGGGCACGCCGGGGCGGTCGAGAGGCGAAGGAAAGATTTCGGCTATGAAATTGAGCAGCGCATCCGTGCCGACATTCTGGACGCCGCAGGCACAGAGAACCGGGAAAATACGACGTTCTTGAAGAGCAGCTTGCAAGCCGCTGACGATGTGTTCGTTCGGCAGCGTGCCGGTGGCAAAGAACTCTTCCATCAGCTCATCATTGCCCTCGGCGATCATCTCGACCAGAGCCTCGTGCGCCTGTCGCGCGGCTGCTTCGTCCGGCGTCGGGATGTCGGTTTCTGTGGCCTTTCCCGTCGAGCCGGGCTTATAGCAGTAGGCACGCATACGGATGACATCGATGATGCCGTTGAATCCCTTCTCGGATCCGAGCGGGAGTTGGATCGGGACGGCGGTTCTGCCAAAACGCTCGTGAATGCTTTCAAGTGCGCGCTCGAAGGAGGATCGCTCACGGTCGAGCTTATTGATCACGATGGCGCACGGCAGATTGAACTCGCCGGCAAACTGCCACACCTTTTCCGTGGAGACTTCGACGCCGGCAACGCCGTCTACCAATACAAGCGCCCCATCAGCGGCAATGAGGGCGGAGCGGGTGTCGTTGAGGAAGATGTTGTATCCGGGCGTGTCGATGAGATTGAGCTTTGTTTTGCCCCACGAGAACGAGGCGAGTGAAGACGTGATGCTCAGTTTCCTGGCCACCTCCTCCTCATCGAAGTCCGTAGGGGCGTTCCCTTCGTCAACGGCCAGGTACCGGTCAGTCACGCCCGCGGCATAGAGGAAAGCGGAGGCCAGTGCTGTTTTGCCACAATGCCCGTGTCCGATCAAAGCCACGTTCCGAACGTCGGAACTCTCGAAGACTTTCAACGCGCACCTCCGGGTCAGTCAGCGTTGACTGGCCGAAGTGGAAAATATATCAAAACTGGATCGAACGTGTGAAGGAAAATCAGGCGATCTGCTGGGAAGCGGACAGGTCGGCGCCGGCGTCCACGACCGGGTTGTAGGTCAAGATGCGGCCGCAACTCTCGCAGAACATGATTTGATCGCCCTTGCGCAGGTCTTGAAGGAATTGCGGGCGCAAGGCAATGTGACAGGCGTCGCAACGGCCTCCGGTGGCGTCGGCAATGGCGGTGCCCTTTGTCTTTCGGCGAATGCGCTCGTACTCGGCGTAGAGCTTGGGATCCATTGTGTTGACAATGGATTTGCGCTCCGTCGTGGCCTCGCCGCGAGCTTTCTGGTCCGCTGCAGTTCTTTCCCGCGCTGAAGCTTTTTCGCGTTCCACGTAAGCCTGCTGTTTTTTGAGCTCGACTTCCGCGGATTTCACGTTTTTGTCCAACGGCTCCGAGGATTCCATGAAATCGAGAATCTTGTCCTCGGATTTTCGGATCTCGGCCTCGGCGTACGCGATTTCGTTCTGAAAGGCCCTGTACTGCTCGTTTGTTTTGGCTCCGAGCATCTGATCGCGGAGCTTTGAGATTTTCTGGTTGTGAACTTCGATTTCGCCTTCGAGCCTTTTGCGGTCTCTGGCATTCGCAGTGAGCGCTGCGCGATCGGCTTCAAGACGTCTTGTGTGCGCGTCGAGCTTTTTCTCGATCTCGGCGATGTGTTTAGGAAGAGTCGCGATCTCGCGCTCGAGATTGGCGATCTTGCGGTCAAGCGCCTGGAGGCGGAGCGCCAGGGCAAGGTCCTGCAGCATCAAGCCTCGATGTTAGCATGCGAAACCTTTTATCGACTGTGGGCTGCGGGTGCGAGATGATAAAAGGAGGTCCAGTCATGAACAAACCATTTCATCTGATGAATCCCGCAGAGCGGACTGCTGCCCGAATTGCTGAGAATCGCGCGATCACGGAGAGGATCGCGCAGAGCAAAACTGCACCGGGGAAGACTGCGCAGGGAAAGAGCACGAAAGCGTCCGTCCAGTCGAGTGGCGAGGGCACTCGAGCGACCCCGGCGGAACGCGGAAAACTCGGCAGTCTCATCCGCAAAGTACAGCGGTAACGTAGTTCTACTGAGGGTTTGCGATAAATTTGACAAAACCCGGCAGTGGTGGTTATCTTTTAAGAGCACCTAAATTCAAACTCCTTCCTGTCACTTGAACTCGTTCGGTACGGCCACCTTCCGGTAAGCAGATCTCGACTCCCTCAATTGATGTGTTAGGTTTTTGTCTTAAGAAAGAGAGAAGAGAAGTTATGAAAGAAACTGGAACCGTGAAGTGGTTCAATGCTTCGAAAGGCTTTGGATTTATCGCACGCGAGAACGGCGAAGATGTGTTCGTCCATTTCTCCGCGATTGAGTCCACCGGCTATCGGAGCCTAGATGAGGGAGCACGCGTCTCCTTTGTTGTGAAGAACGGGCCCAAGTGGCTTCAAGATGAACAAGTAGACTTGGCCTAGACTCCAGCCTTTACAATACTGGGCAGCAGGTCCGGATTCGACCTGCTGCCCGTACAAAAATCAAAAAGTAGTCCGTCCGGCTCATTTCGACACGCATGTGCATCTCGAAAGTGCCGGACTTTTTTGTTTCCCTTCCCTGGATAGGCCCTTCTATCAGGAGCCCCTCACTTCCCCAACAGTTCAACCGCCATGCTTGTCATCGCTGTGACACCAGTGCGCAGAGTGACTTCCGGCACGGGCGCGAAGCGATTGGTATGAAGACCGGGGAGCAGGTTTCCAGCCGCTTGAGCGCTGGCCAGTTTGGCCGGATCCATGGCTCCCAGCCAGATCATCACGGTTGGAATTTTGCGGTCCTCCCCGAAGATGCCGAAATCTTCGCTTCCCATGATTGGGTCTTCGGCGACGGCGTTTTTGGCTCCCAGTGATTTTTCTAGAGTTCCTTTCAATCGCGCGCTTAACGCCGGATCGTTGTAGAGGACGGGAGTGGATTCGGTCTCGATGACCGTCACAATCGGCTGGCGATCTTCCGGCACTCCCGCAGCGAGCGCGGCTGCATTGGCGGCGCGCTTGATTCCATGGATGGCGATTCCGCGGGCCGTGTCGCTAAACGCTCTGACGGTGAGCTCCATTTTCACTTCATTCGGGATAATGTTACGCTTCGTGCCGCCATGGATGTCGCCTACGGTGACCACCGTGGGATCGAGCGGACTCTCCTGTCGGCTCACGACCGTCTGCATCTGAACTATAAATTGCGCCGCCATCACGATGGGATCTTTCGTGCCTTGCGGGAATGCGCCGTGTCCGCCGACTCCTCGCATGACGACATCAACCGAACTGGAGCTTGCGAGCGCGGGACCGCTCGTGATGGAAACTGTTCCGGCGGCACGCGTGCTTGTGTCGTGGAGCGCAATGGCGTAATCCGGCTTTCCGAAACGCTCATAGAGATGGTCGGCCATCATGGCTTTGGCACCGTCGATTGTTTCTTCCGAGGGTTGGCCAACCAGCAGCAGTGTTCCGTGCCAGCGGTCCTTCGCGGCGGCCAACGCGCGAGCCGTCCCGATGAGAGTTGTTACGTGAACATCGTGACCACAGGCATGCATGATTCCGACTTCCTCTCCGCTCGCGTTCTTGGTTGTGACGTGACTGGCATAGGGAAGATCAGTTTGTTCGACGATGGGCAATCCATCCATATCGCCTCGGATCAACAGTTCCGGCCCGGGTCCATTCTTCAGCAGGCCGACGACTCCAAAGGCCTGGCTTCCGTCGGGGTAACGCCCGACATGCTCAGTGACTGTGTAGCCGTCTTTGCGAAGCTCCCCTGCAAGCAGGCGCGCCGTTTGTTCTTCATGGTGGGAAAGCTCCGGATGCGAATGGATTCCCTTATAAATAGCCACGAGATCAGCCGTCTGGTCCTCAGCAGAGAGTTGGAAGGGGGCTAAAAAACCGACAAGGAGAAGGATGGGAAGCAGGTTTCGCATGACTGGGCAATGTGAAAGGATGCACCAGTGTACAGGAAGGAGGCCGCGTGAGAGGATCGAAAGCGATGCCTAGAACAGTGGTAGCCATCACGGGTGCTTCAAGCGGAATCGGGGAAACATTTGCGCGGCGGCT
>JAOAPP010000340.1 GCA_025462985.1 Bryobacterales bacterium
TCGACGCGACGCCGAGCGCCGGGGATGTTGTCGGCCAGCCAGCGCGACCATTTCACGTCGAAATACACGTCATCCGTTCCCCATACGATCAGGGTGGGCGCTCTCAACGTCTTCAGCCGTGCTTCAATGGCAAGCGTGTGCTTGTTGTCGAAAGCTGCGAGGAAGCGTTCGAGGTCGCGCGTTCGCTGCTCGGTTCTGACCAGCGGACGCAAATATGTTTCGATGCTGTCGTCAGTCAATCGTTCCGGGTGTTCATATGCCGGTCCCAGGGCCTGCGGCGACCGATAGACGTTCTTGTCCGACAACATCGTATTCAGCGTGCCGCGCAGACCTCCGCCAGCCGCCATCGCCAGAAAGGGTTTGAACGCCTCTGGCGGCCAGTTGTCGTGCGTGTCGCAGTCGGTGAGTGTGAGACTGCGTACTCGCTCCGGGTACAGTGCAGCGAAGATCTGCGATATACCGCCGCCGCTGTCATTAGCCACGAGATCCACCTGATCGATGTTCAAGGCATCGAGAAATTGCTTAAGCATCTCTGCATTGGCCGTCACAGATACGTCCTGGTCAGGCGTGATTTCGGTATCGCCGTGCGCAAGCAGCTCTACCGCTATACAACGGCGGACGTCAGACAAGTTCGCCAACTGATGACGCCACAGATATCCGTTCAACAGCACGCCGTGGACGAACAAAGCAACTGGTCCCGAGCCCTGTTCCAGGTAACTGATACGCCCCGACTCGGTCTCTACACTATGCCGCCACGGCAATGTCTTGTTTTCGCCCATGGCTTAGTCCCTCCTCGTCCCGGCCACGGAAACGTGCGCTTCCTTCAGCCTCTTTGAGCATTCATCGCAGCAGACCTCAACCGTCTTGCCGCCGATCTTGACCTTGATCGGATTCGTATCCAATTTGCAGTCGCAAGCCGCACAAGTTCTCTCAACCATGACATTCCTCTCCAAGACCCGATGCCCGCCTCGGGTAGGATTAGTAGGCCACGCAGCAAGAGAGATCCGCTGTCAGAATCTTTAGCGATTTGCTTGGACAGGTGCTAACGATGCAGCGCCGAGCGTCTGAATTCCGAGGGCGAGCGGCCGTAGGCCCCGCGGAACGCGGCGCTGAAATGGCTATGGCTGGAGAAGCCAAGATCCAGGCTTAGAGCGGTCAGGTCGTCGTATTGCCCGAGAAGGTCCAACGCCCGCGCCAGCCGTAGTCGCAACTGATATCGATACAAGGGCAGGCCCTCCACTTGCTGGAAGACCTGGGTGAGATAAACCGGAGAGCCGCGCACTTCGGCGGCGATCTCGGCCAATGTCCAGCGGCGCGCCAGATCGCTCGCGAGCACGAGCTTGACTCGATCCACCAGTCGCTGACGTCCGATGCTTGCGCCGGCTGCGTGCGTGGTCCGCGGACCCAGCGCCCGCTGCACCAAAGTCAGGGCCAGGCTCTCCGCCTCCAGAGGCTCCGCGATGTTCTGGCGCAGGCTGTGCCGTAGCAGCGCCACGAGCGCCTGAGCTCGCGCGTCAATCCGCAAGCGATGCTGCCGAAACGCGAGCATGGCGCCGTCACGAAGAGAGGAGGGCGGCGCCATTTCATGCAGCTGCGGTTCACTGATGACCAGCGTTAGACTGCCATCGCCACCCGGCACGGGATGACTGATTCGGTAGCCTTCGGCAGCGTTGAAAAACAGCACCTGGTTTGCCTCGGCCACGGCCTGATTGTGCCCAAGATGCCGCACATAGACGCCGCGATACGGAAACACCAGTTGCGTGGTCGCCGTGCACTCCTCCGCGCTCTGGTGACTACAGCTACCCTGGCATAATGTGTCCCGAATCGCAACCGTCGGTGATTTCAGCAGAGACTGAACGGCAAATTCACTGACGTTTTTAGGTTCGCTTTTAGGCCCCATGCTTTTGGTCCACCGATCATGCAAAAAGTATATCGTTCGTCCACTGGTGAGACGCCGTGAACAATCGGTGAATGATCGAGCGTTTTGGGGATCTGCGCTCTTCAAAAACCACATTGACTATCGAGGAGGTGAAGGGGATTACTGAATCTGAAAGGAAAGATGCGCCGGGGCGAGCGATCTCAGAAAGTCTCGCGCGTCGAAGGCTTCGCCTGCCGCCACGACGCCACTTGTCCTGGCCAGCCCGTTGACTGCACGGTGTGCCGCTTCCACCACAATCGGCGCGGTGATCGCGTAGATATCTCGACCACTCGCCACCGCCCGGCGTTCCGTGCCTCCCTTTCGCACGATCACTTCCATAAGGAAGATTTGAGAGGAGCGCCCGCTCTCGTCCGCCGCTGCCGGCGCCGGCGTATCGGGATTGTGAATGTCTCGAATTGGCGCGAGATTCATATACGCGTGAATCTGAGGTGCCCGGAGATGCCGTGAGATGGTGATGGTTTCGGCAAGGGAAAGGCCTACGACATCTTGCTGTCCGAATGGAGCCGGAAAATTCCATGTGCGCGGCGGCGGATCGGCGCGCTCCAACCTGTTATTGGAAAAAGTGAAACGCTGGCCGGGATTGCGCTTCCCGGTCAACCGGGTCCCCTGGGTAGGTTTCCAACTATCGAGAGCGACGCCGATGAGGATTTCGTCTGCGGCGATCCAGTCTCCCATCGCTGCGGTCGCGAGGAGATCCCCTAATCCCCCGTAGAAGGCCATCGCGGGACCGATGACTACTCCCGCTTCTCGTGCGGGACGCAAGAAGCGCTCGAAGGCAGCCAGAACGACTGCCTGTTCCGCAGCCACGTCCAAATAGTGAACACCGGACCGGAGTGCCGCTTCAATGATTGGAACTGCGGTGTCGATAAACGGCCCTGCGCAGTTTATGACGGCGCGGGCACCGGCAATTGCACGGTCGAGCGACACAAGATCCTCCACCGACGCAAGGCGCACCTCCAATTCTGGATACGCGCCGGCGAGCGCGTTGAGCTTCCCAGCGTCGCGTCCAGAGAGAATAGGCGTCCATCCCCGTCTGAATAGCTCTGCAACAACAAAACGGCCTGTGTGCCCATACGCCCCAAATACAGTCACTGTTCGATTTGAGATATTCAAAGAATTCCTCACCATAGACGTTCCTTCGACTCAGATCACGGCAGTCGCGGCCGTCGACCTCGACTGGCGAAACTACCTGACCGCTGATCATTCCTTTGACTTATACATAGCCTGCAGCCGCAAGGCGCACCGTGACGCAGTTTCAATGCCCGAATTCCGAGTAGGATTAGTAGGCCACGCGGGAACAACCAGCCGCTGTCAGAATCTTTAGCAACTTGTTTAAATTGACAGAACAGCGCGGGGGGGTAATCT
>JAOAPP010000346.1 GCA_025462985.1 Bryobacterales bacterium
AGATTACATCAAGGGCGGAGCGGGGAATCCTTCGTCAGTACTGTTTAGAACGGCTGATTTTGCTTCGTCGAGGTCCGGTAGCCGTAGTGCTGTCTTTGGAACTGACCGCCATTTCTTGGGTGAGCGCTATTCTTTGACAGCTTTCGGTCCTCCTGGAACAAAAGACGATGATCCCGCTGACCAGCCAAGTTCCGAGTGGCGCGTGATCCGCCAGGAGTAGGTGAACGCCGGCCGACTGGGCAGGGTTCAACTCAGAAAACCCAACTCAGAGAAGCATGAGCGGCACTCGGCGGACCCGTCTGCCAGACACGCGCGCTTTCGCTACTCCTTGGGAGTTTTTGCTTCAGGAGAGTCGAGTTGTGCGCGTATCTGGCCGGAGACATTCGGCTCACTCAAAGGCATTACCTGGACTGGTAGCTTTCGTCAAAGAGTTCTCCGCTCTGATTAATTGGGCCGTCGAATTGGAGTACAGAAAGCTGACTGCCCCTGACAACATAGATCGCTCGCTTCTCCGGATCGATAGCGTAAGCGTCCGCAGAATCAAAAGCCTTCGCGATAGCAGGCCTGGCCGTCGCGCTCGAATCTACCAGCAACAGTGGAGAGGCAGCGGTGTCCGCTCTTCTGCCCAGCATCAGGAGCCGGAACTGAGCATGGTTCACTGTTGATTGCTGCACGTCAGAAGCAAGCGTTTCATGACGAATGTTTCTCGGTTCGGCGTTATCCGTGACATCAAACACGTCCATTTCTCGATCAGCGTAGACAACATATAGCAATTTGCGTGAATTGCCGTCCGTGTGAATGAACGCCTTGATTACATGCTTTTCCGACAAGGCCGCGGTTGCGGCAGTGCTGTACTGGAGCCCGGGCCCGTGGACGGTTGGAAGCATTTGCTTCGGAGGATATGACCTCGCAAACGCGGGTAAGGATGCGAGCAGCGCTGCGCCGATCACGGAGAACTGCTGAAGTCGTTTCATAAAAATCACCTCTGCGTCCACTATGTTCCAGGGCGAAGCTGGTGTCCAATTCGCAGTTGTCATACGGCATTTCGAGATCTTATGGGGTGAATCGACGGCGTAGCTGGGCCAGGTAGAGCGACGTCAGTTTCGGTCGTGGCCTCATTTATACGGCATAACAATTTGTGAATTCCCTTCGGACGGACATCAGCCTATCGTGGAGGCATGAAACAAGGATCAGGACTAAACGAACAAACACCAATCATCGTTATCATTGGCGGCGGGGTAAGTGGAGCACTTAGCGCATATCACTTACGCCGGCTGTTCACTCAAGCTTCGATCATAATTGTCGATCCCCACTCCGCGATGGGTCTCGGCCTGGCATACTCGACCCGTAGCTTTAGACATCTCCTGAACGTGCCGGCGGGAAAAATAAGCGCATTGCCGGATCAGCCGGATCACTTCCTAAACTGGCTACGTGCAAACTACGATCAAAACGCTACGGTAGACACCTTCGCGCCTCGAGCGGTATTCGGGCAGTACATCCAGTGGATCGTCAGCGAGACTCCTGAACTCGAGCACGTGCGCTCATCCGTTATTGGCTGTCGATTGCAAGGCTCTGGAGCCGAACTGAACCTCAGTGACGGACGGGCGATGAACGCTGATCTGGTCGTTATCGCATCAGGCAACTTTGCACCAGCGCGACTGCGTGGCGTCTCCGAAGCCGCAGTGCAAAACGGAACGTACTGTCACGACGCATGGAGCCCGGATACGTACAACGCGCTGAATGACACCGATCCCGTAACGCTCATCGGTACTGGACTGACCGCCGTGGACGTGATTGTGAGACTGCGGGAACTGGGCCATCGTGGAGTGATCACCGCGATATCTCGCCGTGGCATACTTCCAAGCCGACACGCGCAATATACGCCCGTTGCGGAACCCGTCATTCCGGTTGGCACACAACCCAGTTGCCTCACGTACCTTCACACGTTTCGCCGTGCCATCCGCAGCGGAATTGATTGGAGGGCTGCCGTTGATAGCTTACGCCCGGTAACGAATGACCTGTGGCTTGCTCTACCGCTCAACGAGCAAAAACGGTTTCACCGCCACCTGCAGCGCCGTTGGGAAGTTGTGAGACATCGCATGGCTCCCCCCATTGCTGACATCATCGACCACGAACTTGCCGCCGGAACCCTGGTCATCCGGGAGGGTCATCTTCACGGCATTGAAGCGACAGGCTCCGGTGCTCTCGTGAGTATTCGCGGTGCAAAAGGGGTTAGCTCCTTCGAGACCGCACGCGTCATCAACTGCACTGGGCCGAACATGAATTACCGCAAGGTGGACTCAGCCCTACTGAAGAGCCTCTTCGAGCAGCGCTTGGTGGCTGACGGACCTTTGGGAACGGGGTTTAACTGCGCGCGCTCCGGCGCTCTCATCGACGCAGACGGTGCCCCCTCGAAGGTTCTTTTCAACGTGGGGCCCGGACGCCTCGGAACTCTGATTGAATCCATTGCGATACCTGAGATTCGTCAACAAGCGGCCGATCTCGCCAAGCTGCTGCACCAAAGCGCATCACAGTACGGAGAGGCTGCGGCGGCATGACAACGACCACGTTGCGCTACCCGGCCGCCGCAGCAACACGTTCTAGCCATTGGCTCGCGTTGTCTGCATGGGCTATCTGCATCGGCCTGGCCAGCGGGTTTTCATGTATCGGGGTCCGTTTCTGCTTCCTGGCATTGCAGTGGATCTTCGTCCAACACGGTGGGACATTGCCGGCTGCCGCGGCAGCGCTTTCGCCGTTGCACAGAATGCTTACACCGGCTTGCGGCGGGCTGTTGGCCATGCTCGTGTTACGTGCGGGCCGCCATTATTCCGGGCCCGCTGACCCGGTGGACTATGTGGAAGCCGTTCGCTTTCGAGATGGTCAGATTCCACTCCTTTCGACCGTATGGCGCACCGCATCTTCGGCCTGTTCCATTGCGACCGGAGCGGCGGTCGGCCGCGAAGGATCGATGATTCAGTTTGCGGCTGCAATAAGCTCTTGGCTGGCCGAGCGATTCCCGGTGCTCCGCTTCAGCATCTCCCGACAGGTTGCCTGTGGCGTGGCCGCCGCAGTTTCAGCCGCTTATCAAGCGCCAATTGCCGGAGCGTTCTTCTCATTGGAAATCGTCCTCGGTGAATGGCGCTGGCCGGATTTCCTACCAATCATGCTGGCTTCATTCATGAGCTGGTTCGGAACCAGGCAGTTGGTCGGTACTGGCTTCCTGTTCCCCGCGATGGATGTCTCCGGCTTCCTCAAACAGGATTTGTGGGCATTGCCATTGGCACTCATTCTCGCCTTGGCGGGTCCAGCGTATCAGGCTCTACTACGCCGTCTAAGGTTCACAGCTCGATTGCCGCTGCCTCTACTGTGGGGCGGTTTGGCCGTAGGACTCGCCAGCCTGCTTGCACCCGCCGTTTGGGGTAATGGCGATGTGGCACTTTCGGAAGCATTGAGAACGCCGGCGACAGCGGCCATCGGTACAGTTCTGATCCTTCGCTTGATTGCAACGACAGTCTGCGTCGGCGCCGGCACGGTAGGCGGAGTGTTCACCCCGACGCTTTTTGCCGGCGCGGCCGCGGGTGCGATCTTCGCCCATCTCGTCAATGCACCACACCCGGTGTTACTAGTCGTAGTAGGAATGGGTGCGTTCCTTGCGGCCGTGACCCATGCTCCCCTTATGGCCAGCTTCATGATTGTCGAGTTGACCGGGGCTTGGCATGCCTTGCCAATCGCGATCATGTTGAATCTGCTCGCCTGTTTTATCAGCCGTAGACTCTCCCCACGTTCGCTCTACCATATCGCTGGCCCAACACCCACGGATTGCCTGCCGTAGAGTGTAAACGTGATCGAGAATTTCCGTATCCGGGTATTCCGTGCCGTCGCGCGACAGCTGAATTTCAGCCGTGCGGCGGAGGAGCTGTTCTTAACGCAACCCGCGGTGACACAACAGATCAAAGCACTCGAAGAAGAACTCCGGGTGCCCTTGTTCTACCGCACCGGTGGGCATATCTCGCTGACACCGGGAGGCAAGGCTCTGCTGCCGATCGCGGAAAGAATGAAGGCGCTCTCCGATGAGGCAGTCCTTGCTGTCGCCGAGGCTTATGGCCAAAAAGCTGGTGAGCTTTCGCTTGGCGCTTCTCAGACCATCGGCCAGTATCTCCTGCCAGCTTTTGTCGCCGGTTTCCTCGATGAGAATCCGAATGTGCGGATCACCGCGCGAAGCGGCAATAGCGACAGTATTCTTGAGGCTCTTGTCGCACAAGACATCCAACTCGCCCTCATAGAAGGCCCTGAACAAAGAAAAGATATACACTTGGAGCCTTTCATGGACGATCAGATGGTGCTGGTGGTGCCGACCAGCCACGAATGGGCAGATCAGGAGATCAACGCGGACGATTTGAGAAATCAACCACTAGTGATGCGGGAGTTTGGTTCCGGATCGCGACGCGTAGTCGAACATGCACTTTCCTCGATCGGGCTCACACCGAAGGAGCTGAACATCAGCATGGAACTGGACTCTACCGAAGGCCTACTTAGCGCGGTCGAAGCCGGACTGGGGGTCACATTCGTTTCTCGCTGGGCCGTGCGAAATCAACTAACTCTTGGGAGTCTCCGTACCAGTCGGGTCCGAGGCCTTGAACTCTCGCGGAAATTCTCCATTGCTTATCAGGCGGGGCCGGAACCAACCGGTAATGTTGGTGCGTTCCGGGAATTCCTACTGACGCGCTCGCGTGAACTGATGGCCAGAACGAAACACCGGAACAGGTCTTGACTGCCGATGATCTCTCCATTTAGGCCTTAACCTCTCGGCTCCGATTGACGGGCACGCGAGAACTAACCTATACCGGAGATATCGCATTCTAGGTTTGCGTGCGGTGCTTCGCTGCCAGGGAGTAACTCTGCAGAATTGCCGGAACACCCGTATAGTGTGGCTGTGATGGGCCGATCAGTGCAACGTTTCTCGTCGGACGAGCAGTTATTTTGGACGCTCAGGAACCGGATTGGCTCCTGCATGGTCGGCCATCTGGAAGTTGGGCTTGCGAAATAGCGATTTCGGAGGTGACAGGGAAGTTCCCTCGGAAAGAAGCCAGTTGAGAAGGTCTGCTGCCAAGTCCGAAACAATTGCGAGAACATGATTGCGATGTTTCTGCAATGCATTTTGTGCGGCCTGATGTTCGTAACTATTGCTTTTCCGCAACGGCCCATTCGCATTACGGTCCACGCGAAAAGGCCTGTTGGTCAGCCGGTCCCGCCCACCATCTTCGGTAGCTTCCTCGAGCCGATTGGGAACTCAACGTATAACGGTCTCTGGGCGGAGCTCGTCCAGAACCCCTCGTTTGAGAACGGTCTGTGGAGCGGCAGCGCCGTGCGCGAGATGCTCGCCGCCGATCCCCAACTTGTGCGTGCTTCGCAGTTGGCCCTCCCTCTACCCTGGGAGCCTCTCCATCCCGAGCAGGGCAATCGGTACGAACCGATCCGGGGCGACGCCGCAAACTCGTATGAGTCCATGGCTGTTTTTGGTCTTCCGAATCGCGAGGTCGGGATACGTCAGGAGGTCTATCTTCCCGTTCATCGCCAGTTGACCTACCGCGGTTCACTCTTTGTGAAGCGCATGAGCGGGAATGACCTCATTCGCGCTTCTTTGCGCAAACGAAATCAGCCCGATCAGATTCTGGCCTCAGCCGAATTTCATGCGCCCGCGACCGGCTGGCGGAAGTACTCCTTTGATCTCTCGCTCAAACCGGACGCCCTCAAACCTCTCGAGCCCGCTGACTTGGTCATTGCCATCGAGAATGGCGAACGAATGATGATCGATCAGGCCAGTTTGATGCCCTCCGACTCGTTAGGCGGCCTCGATCCGGATATGGTGAAGATGGCGCAAGAAATGCACACGCCGCTTGTCCGGTTTGGCGGGAACTTCACCTCTGCTTATCACTGGAGAGACGGGGTGGGCCCGATGGACAAACGCATCAGCGTGCGCAACGTTTCTTGGGGCATACCAGAAACGAATCAGTTCGGAACTGACGAGTTTCTTAACTTCTGCAAGCTGATCGGGGCCCAGCCACAAATTGCCCTCAATCTCGGCACCGGCACCGCGGAAGAAGCCGCTGACTGGGTGCGCTACGTCGACCAGCACTGGACTACCCACAGCGGGTTGCTGTGGGAGTTGGGGAATGAGCTATGGGGAAATTGGAATGACGGCTATCCAACCATGGATGAGCTTGCAGCAAGAACGCTTCGATTCGGCCAGGCAGTCAGGCGAGCCGATCCGACAGCGAAGCTGATCGCCACCGGTCAGGATCCTGACCATTATCAAGCTTGGAACGCTCAGCAATTGAAGAATCCGCCAGGCACCTTCGATTTTCTATCTACTCACTTTGTGGTCAGGACCGATCAAGTAGCCGGTGTTGATCGTTCGCCCGATGAGATTGCCACTGACACGTTTGCACTGCCGGTGGCGCTGGAGAGGAAGCTGCGAGACATGCAGAAGCAGATTGACGACGCTGGGCAGCCGGCCACTCACATTGCCTTTACCGAGTGGTTGTTTCACTCGGGAAATGGCGATGATGCACCAGGATTCGACAATCTTGGGGGCGCGGTGGCGGCCGGCGGCTTCTTCAATATGCTTCTTCGGAACTTCGGCATTGTGCCCATCTCCGACATGACGGGAATCATTGAGTTTGGGGGTATCTGGAAGAAGCGTTCACAGGTTTTCGCCACGCCTGCATACTATGCATTAAAGATGTTTTCGACTGCGGAGCCAGCCGTGTCCTTGCAGACCGAGTACTCTTCGCCTATGTACGATGTTCACGGCGGGGTGTCGCGACTTCCCGAGATCTCGAATGTTCCCTATTTGGATGCAGTCGCTGTGCGGAGCGCAAGAAGGGACGTCATCTCGGTATTTTGTGTCAATCGCAATCCGCAAGAAGATCTGAGCGCGGAGATTACGATTGATGGCGCCCGTGTACTAGATGTCGCCGAAGTGCAAGAACTGTTTGCACCAAGCATTTACGCAAGCAATGACGAATTGCATCCGGCGAGGATCCGGCCCAGCAACTCGTCGCTGGAGGTGAAGGACTCGCATGTCAAATTCGTCTTCCACCGCGCAAGCGTAACTCGGATCGATTTTAGAGCTGAATGAGAGCGCGGGCGAAGACGGACGCCTGCCTCGGGCCGCTCTGAAAAGTGCGTGCCATCCCCGAGCCCAGGAAACAGTGAGTGGCCCCCTTACAACAAGGGAGGAAACATGAGCCTAACCCGCAACCCCGGGAGAGTCGCCGGTTTCTGGTACCTGCTCCTTATCGTTATCGGCCCAGTGCGCCTCATTTATATTGCCAACAAACTGTTCGTGCGTGAGAACGCGACCACGACGGTCAGCAACATCGCCGCTCACCAGTGGCTCTTCCGTTTTGGTATGGTCAGCGAACTGGTTAGCGCGGTCTTGCTGATTTTCCTCGTACTGGCCTTTTACCGGCTGTTCAAGGGAGTGGATCAGAACCTCGCTGTGCTGGTGGTGATCTTCGGCGGCGTGATGCCAGCCATCATCTACTTCGTTAATGTGGTGAGCGACGCTGGCGCCCTAATGGTCGTGCGCGGTGCCGATTTCTTGTCGGTATTTGACAAACCTCAGCGGGACGCGCTCGTCATGCTGTTCCTCCGCCTGCACGACCTTCAATTCACTGCCACGTTGATGCTTGCGGGTGCATGGCTTTTCCTATTGGGGGTCCTCGTGTACAGGTCGCGCTTCTTGCCCCGCTTTCTAGGCGTCTGGCTCGTCATCGCCGGCTGCGGCTGGTTGATGATGTGCTCTACGGGATTCCTGTCACCGCAATATCAGGACAAGGAACTTGTTATCTTCCAACCCGCCTCCTTCGGGGAGTTGGTGCTCATGCTCTGGCTCGTCATTAAGGGCGCCAGGCCGCCAGCGCTGGACGCCGCAGCGTCATCGTCGGCGGCTGGTTAGGCTGCATTACTGGCGTTTGACAACTCCGGCGTTAGGGGTCGTGTAGCCGCTCGCCGGGCGCCCGGTGTTTGGGACACTCTGCCCGGCATGCATAGCCCGGCGTCACCGTAGCACTCACAATGCTGGATCAGGCCACTTCGTGGTTCGTCGACCATCATTCCGCTACTTCGGATTGTGGAAGGTAGCGCGCTCTCAAAGCAATCCGGAAGTTCTACCGCAACAGTCCGACTCGGCGGCACACGCCCTACTTACATCGAGTGCCGGAGGCCTCACTTCCCTTCGCACGTTTTGTAACAAAGAAGGCTAGGGTATCTGTCGTCCAACGTCTGCTTCGCCACAGCGTCGGCGCAGCGCCTGAATGCTTTCCGTGCTCGGGGATCTTAGTCGCGACGCCCGCCATTCAGAAGCCGCAGCAGAATATTCAGCGTCGCTACAAAGACGTTGAACACTCCCGCGAACAGCATAAGAGCGCCAGGGATCGGACTGTCCGCATCAGGAGAACGCAAGACAGCGCTCGTGGAATACACAATCGTGAACACTCCAAGAGCGCCGATGCCCACGCTGATCAGAATACCGACGATTCCAATCTGGAGAAAGCTGTTGAGAATCACTGCGCCGATAACCGAAAAGAAGATTCCGGTCATGAGTCCCCGCGGCGCGGAAAATTCTCGGCGGGCACTCATCACATACAACGTGACGCCGATGAAAACAAAAGCTGTGATGGCCAGTGCTACCACTATCAGCGATGGCGCAATCATTCGTGCGACCCAAAGGAGCGGCGAAAGCGCGATTCCCGAGATGAACCCGTCAAACACCAGCGCAGCTAGGCCAAGTTGCGGATTGTGTCGGGCGGATATGGCAATCCGCGGAACAAGATTCAAAAGCAGGAGGGCAACGATCCAACCAATCCATCCGGAAAAGAAACGGGCAAGCGTTTCCGAAGTTGCTCCGATATAGCCACCCGCGATGGCGCTGAACACCGCAAGCCCGAACAATAGGTAAGTCTGCTTGATAACTGCCGCGCGGTGTCCGCTCAGGACCGTCGTCCCGCTGAGGTTGTCCCAAACTGAACTCTGCGCACCGGGATCGTACATAGTGTGATACCTCGTTCCATTCTAGATGTTTTCCGAACCCTGCACATTGATCAAAGGCGAGCAACGGACTACGCGAACCCGCCGTTGGCGCGTATGACCTGCGCGTTGACCCAGCCGCCATCCGGACCGGCCAGAAAGGAAACCACACGAGCGATGTCCTCAGGCTGACCGAGACGCTCGAGAGGAGCCAATTTACTGAGTTGTGCGATCTGGTCCTCCGACTTGTCGCCCAGAAAGAGTTGAGTCGCTACGGGCCCCAGGAGTGACCGCATTGACGGTCATATTCCGTCCGCGAAGCTCGTTCGCAAGGACGCGTACAAGACCTTCCACCCCGGCCTTCGATGCAATGTATGGCCGTATGTGGGGAACGACTTGACAAGTACGCTGCTTGAGAATGCAATTATCCGACCGCCCTCACGCACGTGCTGCGCAGCCTGCGCGAGTACCGGAAAAGTGCCGCGCAGCTTAGTATTTATCACCTTGTCAAAGGTCCCTACATCGTTTTTGATGATGGGCGAAACGGGCATGATGCCGGCGCTGTTGACCACCACATCGATCTGCTCGAAAGAGTTCAGC
>JAOAPP010000370.1 GCA_025462985.1 Bryobacterales bacterium
CTCCGAACGGTTCTCCCTGTACGTAAGCTAGATTCCCCTAGCATTGCGGAGGTATATGCCGTTTGAAGCAGGTCAGGTCATAGCTGACTACGAAATCCTGGACACGCTCGGAACGGGCGGAATGGGCCAGGTCTACCGGGTCCGAAACATCATCTCGAACCGGATTGAGGCAATGAAAGTGCTTCTACCGAACATGACGGCCGACCCGGACTTCGCCGCCCGTTTCAGCGCTGAAATCCGAACACTGGCCGCGTTCGATCATCCGAACATCGCACAGTTGAGAACCGCGTTTCAAATCGGAACTCAACAACTGATGGTAATGGAGTTTGTCGAAGGCTCTACGTTGGACCGGCTCACGCAGAAAGGCCCCCTCCCGCAAGGGGAAGTAATAAAAATCGCAAAGCAGGTGTTGTCGGCCCTGAGCTATGCGCATTCCCGCGGTGTTGTCCATCGCGATATCAAGCCGGCTAACATCATGGTTACTTCGAGCGGGGTCGTCAAGCTGATGGACTTCGGCATCGCTAAGTCGGCCAGCGAACACAAGCTGACGCAACCTGGTTCAACCATCGGCTCGCTGTACTACATGTCGCCGGAACAGGTTCGGGGAGCGACTGTCGACGCGCGCTCTGACATTTACTCCACCGGCGTTCTCCTTTATGAACTCCTGTCGGGACTGCGCCCCTTTCGGGCCTCCACGACCTACGCGCTGCTGCAACAGCAGTTGAACGACACCCCGGCGTCTTTGATCGAAGTAAATCCCCAGGTGTCTCGGGACTTGAACGACATCGTCTTCCTTGCAATCGCGAAGGATCCGGCCGCTCGCTTTCAGACTGCCGACGCATTTGCAAATGCCCTGAACGCGGCGGCAAATCCAGCGGCCGCGAAACCAGCACCGGCGAATCCTCCACCTCCAAACTCGCTCCCGCTTCTCAGTTCTCAGAAATCCCACCGCGGCCTGTGGCTGGCGGGTGGCGCAGTCGCCGCGCTGCTGACTCTGGCTGGAGCTGCCACCGTCGCGCCGCACTTCTTCCGAACGGCTGCAAACTCCGAAGTGAAGCCAGCGCCCGTAGCCTCACCGGAACCTTCGAAACCAGTCGAGAACGGCCCCGCTTCAGTTCTCGTCACGCAGCCGCCGGTCGAAAAAACGCCGGACCCCGAGCCCTCCCCTGCGGCGCCGTCTGCGGTTCACCGAGCCCGCGCAGCGGAAACTCGAAAGGTGGCTATTCCCGTGCCAATTACACCTTCGGCTCCGGAACAAGTCGAACCATCACAGCCGTCTCCGCAGCAGCCGGCCGCAAATGAGCCTTCTTCTGAAGATTTTGCGCGTATACAGGACGAGCTCATCCAGTTGAATTCGCGCGCCGGAGTCGTCAGCAGCAGTCTGGAAAGGCTCCAGCAGGGACAGGCCGCTGACGGACTTGGTTTGCGACAGGATGTGGCTGGCTCATACTCTCGAATGAATTCCTATCTGCACGCGACAGATGCCGATCTCGCGAACAGTAACTTGCCGGCCGCACGCCGGCATATGGATCTGGCCGAAAAGGAGATCTCGACTCTTGAAAAATTCTTCAATAAGTAGGAACTTACTATGCGTGTAGCCTCTATACTCGTCGCCTTCTCACTTACGGCAGTGATTCCCGCCGGGGCTCAACAGCCCAAGCATCGCGTGGCCGTGATGGACTTCGGATACGGAACTGTTCTCTCGAATGTCGAGGCCATCTTTGGCTCCAATCAGGACGTCGGAAAGGGGATAGTAGATCTGATCATCAATCAGCTTGTGAACGACGGTACCTATCGGGTCATTGAGCGGAGCGCGCTCGACAAGGTGATCAGGGAACAGAACTTCTCGAATAGTGATCGGGCCAATACCGCGACCGCCGCCAAAATCGGAGCTCTGCTCGGAACCGACATTATCATCGTCGGTGACGTGACCCAGTTTGGACGCGACGACAAGAATTACGGCGGGGGCGGCGCGGGCAGCACATTCGGCAAATACGGCATGGGCGGCCTGGGGCTCCGAAAGTCGAAAGCCGCTGTCGAAGTCACCGCCCGCATGGTGGACGTGAATACGGGTGAAATCCTGGCTTCCGTGACCGGCCACGGCGAATCGAAGCGCAATTCGAGCGATATGCTCGGCGGAGGTGCATCGAACTGGAGCGGCGGCAGCGGCCATCTCGATATGGGAAGCAGCAACTTCTCGCAGTCCATCCTCGGTGAAGCGGTCAGGCAATCTGTCACGCAGCTAGCGTCGAATCTGGAGGCCAAGGCGAGCAGTCTTCCCGCTCCGACAGTCCCGCACGTTTCGGAAGCAGCGCCTTTGGACGGACTGGTCGCCGATGCTACGGGTGGTGAGGTGATCGTCAACGTCGGCACTACGGCGGGCGTTCATGTCGGAGATAAGCTGGCCATCACCCGCGTGAGCCGCACCATCAAAGATCCCGCTACGGGCAAACCTCTGCGTACCATTGAAGCCCCGGTGGGTTTTATCACGGTCAGCAGCGCAGATGCCAACTCTGCTTCCGGCAAGTTCTCTGGCGCGGACACCCCAAAGGTCGGCGACAAAGTCAAACGGCCGGACAGCAACTAACTGGGTTCGCGGAGACGTGTCGGTTACGCTAGAAACGGATCGACATGTCTTCCCACACACCGCCTGAAAACTCCAGCGCAATCGAGCAGTATCGGCAGGCGAAGAACGACTATAATCGCCTGCGAAGCCAGGCCAAGAAAGAACTGATTGCCCGCTTCCACCAGGCGGCCTCCGAGCTCTTCCAGATTCAGCGCGAGCTGCTGGAGGATTTCGGTGAGAAGTTGGCAATTCCAACAAAGCCCAAGAGAAGCCGCCCAGCTAAGACTGCAAAAAAAGCCGAGCGCAAAGCCACAGCCTCTCCTGCGAGCAAGGCGGCCTCGCTTTCCCCGCAGCTGGCTGCCCTGCAACAGCAACTGCAAAAGGCGCGCAAGAAGCTCACCGAGACACAAACCGCGGGCAAGCCGACCAAGGCCACTGAAGATCGAATCTACGAATTGGAAGATGCCATCCGGTTGGCCCAGGCAAAGTAGCCCAATCACGTACGGGTCCGCTGGTAATGCTTCCGCGCTTTGACCCGGTTTCCGCAAAGCTTCATGTCGCACCAGCGCCGTGAATGATTCTTGCTGGCATCCAGAAACAACCACCGGCAGGTCTCGCTTCCGCACTGCCGCACCAGTTCGACCTCCTCGGATGTCAGTAATCGCGCCGCAGCCTCTGCGATCAGCCAAAGCGGACCGGCCGCATTCTCCTCCAGGCCTTCCCACTCCCATCCGATTCTGCCGCCGTTTTCCGTCAGTGAGCGGTTTTGCGCGGCCTCCTTCAGGTGACTGTTTAGAATCGCGAGATCGCCGGCAGGGCTCGGCAGGGCTCGTATGATCGCGTCGAAGATACGCTCCAGCGCTTCTCTAAGCTCGCTGGCAGAGCGCAACACTGCCTCCCGCCTCTGCGCTCGCTGCCTGAGACTGCTCGCGTCGGATGCTGTGATCACCCCCGCCTCCATGCAGAACCGGAGAAACTCCTCGTACGTAGGGATCAGGTCTACCGTCCGCTCCGGCTGATAGCGGTAGTCGAGCGTATTGACGAAGTCCAGGGCGACATGGCCGGCGACCAGTTTGAAAGGAGACGCTTCTTCCATTCCTGATCTCGATTATAACCGCCAATATGGCTTTGACAGGTAGGACATGAGAGGCTATGATTTAACCGTCTATGGAAGCTTTGCAGGTTACTGCCCCCTCCGCCCGCCTTCGAATCGACCCCATGATGGCGCTCTGCTTCTTCGCCGTCTACGTCATCTGGGGATCAACCTACCTCGCGATTCGCCTGGCCGTCGCGGACGTCCCGCCCGTCTTCGCAGCGGGAGTTCGTTTCGTAATAGCGGGTGTAATCCTCTTTCTGTGGTCGAAGCGGAGCGGCACACTCTTGCCCACGAGCGTTCAATGGCGCAACATCGGGCTCCTGGGTGGGCTGATGTTCCTCGTCGCTTACAGCTGCGTATTTTGGGCCGAGACACGGATTCCATCGGGTATCACGGCCGTCCTGGTGGCGACGGCGCCTATCTGGACTACGCTTCTGGAAGTGTTTGCGTTCAAGGAGATGGCTTGGCGGGTGCGCACTCGCTTGGACATCGCGCGGGGCGAGCTAAACGTCCTTCCCTGCCTTGCCGTTTTACTCGGCAGCATGTCGTGGTCTCTGGGAAGCGT
>JAOAPP010000383.1 GCA_025462985.1 Bryobacterales bacterium
TGCCGCCGCCGAATGTTGAGAGAAAATGCAAATCACCAGTCCAAAAAACTCACTCCTGCAGGACGTACGCAAAGCGGCAATGTCGGGCCGCCGGACGGACGACGGCCTGGTGGTCGCGGAGGGCCCGCATCTCCTCGGGGAAGCGTTGCGCGGAGCCTGGAGTATCGAGCATGTCCTGGTTACGGAAAACTCCCGTCTTCATCTTTCGGAACTGCTCAGCGGGGTGCAGGCCGATGTGATCGAAGTCTCCGAGCGGGCTTTTGAGGCGACAAGCGCGACGCAAGCCCACCAGGGGGTCATCACGTTGTTGCGACCTCGGCAGTGGTCCTGGGCCGATCTCATGCGTATCGACGGGATAGTTGTGGTTCTCGATGGCATCCAGGATCCGGGAAATGGGGGTACTATTATTCGGTCCGCCGAGGCGTTCGGAGCGTCGGGGGTTGTCTTTTTGCGCGGCTCCGTCCATGTGGCGAATGGCAAGTTGTTGAGGGCGGCGGCCGGATCGGCTTTCCGGATCCCAATAATCGAAAACATCACTGCGGAAAGCCTGCTGAGCGAGGCCAAGAAGCACGGATTGACGCTTTACGCGCTCTCGGCGGCGGGAGGAGGAAGACTTTCCGATGTGGATCTGACCCAACCGGCGGCATTGGTGCTCGGGAGCGAAGGAGCCGGAATTTCGCCGCTCATCGCGCGTTCTGCCATGTCAGTCCGGATTCCTGTCGAGAATGTCGAGTCGCTGAACGTTGGTGTTGCCGGCTCGATCGCGCTCTTCGAGGCCGCGCGGCAGAGGAGCCTGAATGAGCCTGTTTGACCCGTTTCCGTTGGGCGATCTACCCCTTCCCTCCTCCGACGAGGAAGACTCGGGACGTCCGCTTGCCGAACGGATGCGTCCGCGAAGTCTGGACGAGTACATCGGCCAGTACCAGGTGGTAGGGCCTGGCAAGCCGCTGCGCATCCAGATAGAAAGCGGAAATGTCAGCTCTCTCATCCTCTGGGGGCCGCCCGGGTCCGGGAAGACTACCCTGGCGTCGCTCGTGGCGCGGCACAGCAAAGCTGAATTTGTCCAATTTAGTGCCGTTTTGAGTGGAATCAAAGAGATTAAGGCCGTAATGGCCGACGCAGAGAAGGCGCGCAAGCTCGGCCGGAAGACAGTGCTCTTTATTGATGAGATACACCGGTTCAACAAGGCCCAGCAGGACGCGTTTCTGCCGTACGTTGAACGGGGCGATGTGATCCTTGTCGGTGCGACTACCGAGAACCCTTCCTTCGAGGTAGTCTCGGCCTTGCTGTCCCGGACAAAAGTCTATGTTTTGAAGGCCTTAGACACTCAGGATGTGATGCTGGTGTTGCGAAAGGCGATCGAAACTCCGCATCGCGGATTGGGGCATTTGGGCCTAAAGCTATCCGAGGAACTATCCGAAGAGATAGCTGTGGCATCGAGCGGTGACGCGCGGGCGGCTCTCAACACCCTGGAAGCAGCGGCTCAGGCTGCAAGGGATGGCGTGATTACGCCGGAAGCGGTGGCTGCCACGTTGCAGCGAAAAATCCTGCTGTATGACAAGGGTGGAGAGGAGCATTTCAATCTAATTTCGGCTTTGCACAAGTCGGTCCGTTCGAGTGATCCCGATGCAGCGCTTTACTGGCTGGCTCGGATGATGTACGCGGGGGAGGATCGGATGTATCTGGCTCGTCGGCTTGTACGGATGGCGATCGAGGAGATCGGGCTGGCCGATCCTGACGCAGTACAGCAGGCCATGGCCTGCATGCAGGCCGTACATTTCCTGGGAGAACCGGAGGGGGACCAGGCGTTGGCCCAAATAGCGATATACTTAGCACTCGCACCCAAGTCGGACGCCGCTTATCGGGCCCTAAGTGTAGTCACTGATACGGTCGAGCAGACACCGGCCGCCCCCGTTCCGCTCCGTCTGCGAAATGCACCAACCAGTTTAATGAAAAACATGGGCTACGCCAAAGGCTACAAGCATGCTCACGGCGAGCCGGACGCAGTCACCGACATGCAGTGCCTTCCGGAGACTCTGGCTGGCCACACCTTTTACCATCCCTCTGACAGGGGATTTGAACAAAAATTGCAAGAGAGAATGCGATGGCTGGAAAAAAAGAAAAAGAAAATGGCCGGATTGACCGAAGAGGACATAGAACGCTAATTAGTTGTAAGCTAGAGATCGGAGTTTTTCTTAAGTGCTGGAAAATATTCTTACATTAGGCTCTCGCTTGGAGGCTCCGGAGATCCCTAATGCCGAACGCCGGCGGTCGAGCCGGTTTCCTATTGAGCGAGAGCTGCGTTATAAGACGCTCAATCAGCGCGCAGAAGCTCTAGGTGGAAACGGGAAGACCTTGAACATCAGTAGTTCGGGTGTACTTTTTACATCCGAGCATGAGTTCCCAGTCGGAACCCGTCTTGAGGTATCAATCAGCTGGCCGGCGCAATTGAACGAGCGCTGTTTGCTAAATTTGGTAGCCCGCGGTCGAGTGACCCGGTTCAGCAAGGGTCAGCTTGCCTTGCAGATTCAGCAATACGAGTTCCGGACGCAAAGCCGTCCCGGTCAGCGCTAGTGAAGAGGGCTGGCGCGTTCGTTTTTTCCTTGACTGGGCTACCATGACAGTGTTGTGCGTCGACATCTTGCATTCGCCGCTGCAGCGCTAAGCTTCCTTGTTCTCTTTGCTTTACTGATCTGGCAGGGATCTTTCCGCATTCAGTACGCTCCCTCCGATCGCAGTGAAACGGTCGTTGTCTGGGCTGTATCTACGGTCATTTTTCTGTTGACCGTGGTACTTGCCTTCATGCTCTTCCGGGCCGGCGTAAAGGTCTATATCGACCGGCAGCGAAACCGGGAGGGCTCTCGCATCCGTTCGAAGCTCCTCATTGGGGCTCTTGTGTTGACGCTCACTCCGACACTGTTCTATGTCGTATTCAGCGTCTATGTGCTGAACCGTCATCTCGATGCTTGGTTCAGCGCTCCGGCCCGTCATATACAAGCGGACCTCCAAGACCTGGACAGTTCCTACCGGCAGGAAACCCAAAAACGGGTACAAGCCGAGACCAATTGGGTCAGCCTCTTGCCTCAAACGAAGCAGGCGGCAGCGACGGGCGGTATCGACGGCGCGTTCTTCCGCAGCCTCGGCAACCAGCACGGGTTTCGCCAGATATTGCTCACTCCGCGGAGTGGTGTGCCAATGCTCCTGTTCCAGTCGCTCGAGAAAGGATCCGCGGGGGTGCTGCACGCCAGTGCGGAAGTGGTGGATGGGAACACGATTCTGGGCCGTCTGAGCATTCAGGCTACTGAAAGTGACGATGGGACGGCGGACGACTTGAGCGCCAAAGCAAGCACGCTTCGACGCTTTGCGGACGCTGAAGGGGGTCGGAGCAAAATCTATCAGGATACTTACTTTCGCCTGATCTGCCTCATCACCGTTTTCGTTCTATTTTTCGCTTCGTGGACGGCTCAGATCCTGTCCCGCCAAATCAGTATTCCCATATCCGCCCTGCTGGGCGCCGCACGGGAAGTCAGGAGAGGAAACCTCTCTTACCGGGTCCGGGTGAATGCGATGGACGAAATGGCAACCCTCGTCAGGGCGTTCAACGAGATGACCAGCGATCTGGAGGGAAATGCCCGAGAATTGGAGGTACGCCGCAGGTTTATGGAGGCGATCCTCGAAAGCATTCCGACCGGGGTCATTTCATTATCGTCCGATGAGCGCATCGAAAGAGTCAACCGAGCGCTTGGCGGCATCTTCCCTCCCGAGGTCGCGAACTCCGCGCAGAAATTGAGCGACCTGTTTTCAACCGAAGATCTGGCTGAGATCCGCTACCTGATGAAGCGTGCGAGAAGAACAGGCGCGGCGGCTTCCCAGCTGGAATTACAGCGCGAGTCCTCCGTTTTGCATCTGGCTGTGACGGTGGCCTCACTGGAAGAGCGGCGCGGGTTTGTGCTCGTCCTGGAGGACACCAGCGACCTGCTGCGCGCCCAAAAGGCAGCTGCGTGGCAAGAGGTCGCTCGCCGCATAGCTCATGAGATCAAGAACCCGTTGACACCTATTTCCCTTTGCGCCGAACGAATCGGCAGACAGATCGGCCGGCTCACGCTGCCGCCGGAAACTAAAGCCATTTTGGATGAGTGTACGCAGACCATTCAGCAGGAAGTCCAGACGGTCAAATCGCTGGTGGATGAGTTTTCGCAGTTTTCCCGATTTCCCACGGCTAAGCCCGTACCCGTTGATTTGAACGAGATCGTGGAGAGCGCCATCTCCGTATTCGCGGGCCGCCTTGAGAGAATAAATTTAATGGTTCATCTCTCAGAGGATTTGCCGCTGGTTCTTGCGGACAGGGAGCAAATAAGGCGAGTGATCGTGAACCTAATCGATAATGCCGCCGAGGCGATGATCGATGCGCCGCTTCGGGAGTTGCGGATAGCTACAGCGTACCGGTCCCCGGAGATCGTTGAGCTTTCGCTCTCCGATACAGGCACAGGGGTTTCTGCGACCGACAAAGAGAAGCTATTTCTCCCTTATTTCTCCACGAAAGCCCGTGGAACAGGGCTGGGCCTGGCGATTGTCAGCCGCATCGTCACCGAGCATCAGGGCCGGGTTCGTGTGGAGGATAATCTGCCGTCCGGTACTCGCTTCGTGATTGAGCTGAGTACCGTTGCCGCTGCAGATTTGCCTGCTCTTGACACACTGGAAGCGTCGCCCGCCAGTTTGCGGGCATAGCCAGGTAGCCAACTCACATGCTCGTTCGCGGCCCCAAAGTCCTGATTGTTGACGATGAGAGCAACATTCGCCAGTCTCTGAAAGGTGTGCTCTCGGACGAAAATTACGATTGCACCGCAGTGGAGAACGGTGAAGCCTGTTTAGCCGAGCTCGCGCGTCAGTCTTTCGAAGCCATCCTTCTCGATATCTGGATGCCCGGCCTCGACGGTCTCGCCACGTTGTCGCGCATTCAGGAGCTTCCTGCCGACTCGCGTCCGGCTGTGATCATGATCTCGGGCCACGGCAACATTGAAACGGCCGTGAGGGCGACCAAGCTCGGCGCGTTCGATTTCGTCGAGAAGCCGCTGACGATCGACAAGGTCAGCCTCGCGTTGAAGAATGCCGTGCACCAGCGAAGGTCCGACCTCGAATTGCAGCGGCTTCGGGAGGATGGCGTTCAGCCCGAGATTCTCGGCGAGAGCGTCCCGATGAAGGCGCTGCGCCAGCAGCTAAAACTCATGGCGGGCACGAACGGCCGAGTGCTGATCTATGGCGAGAGCGGGACCGGCAAAGAACTCGTTGCCCGCGCGATTCACCGCTCGAGCGCACGCGCCCACGGACCATTCGTGGAGGTGAACTGTGCAGCTCTCCCCGAAGATCTCATCGAGAGTGAGTTGTTCGGGCACCGGTTTAAGAATCAGGACGGAACGCCGGATCACAAGGTCGGGAAGTTGCAGAAGGCTCATGGCGGTACGTTTTTCCTGGACGAAGTGGGAGACATGAGCCTGAAAACCCAGGCCAAAGTGCTGCGTGCTTTGGATGAGCATCGCTTTGAACCGATCGGAGCGCCACAGTCCATCCAGGTGGATGCTCGCGTTATCGCTGCGACAAACAAAAACCTGGAGAAAGAGATCGAGCGTGGCAACTTCCGCGAAGACCTCTTCTATCGGCTCAACGTGATTCCCTTCACCGTTCCCCCGCTCCGTGAAAGAGCCGAGGATATTCCGCTGCTCTCGTCACACTTCCTCCGCGAGTATGCCCGCTCGTACGGTCGAAAGCCCAAGGAGTTGAGTGAGGATGCAGTCGCATGCCTGATGGAGTACCACTGGCCGGGCAACGTGCGCGAGCTCCGTAATCTGATGGAGCGCCTGGTGATCCTTTACCCGCAGAACAGGATTGAAGCACGGCATCTTCCGCTCGAGAGCGTCCGCAAGAATCAAAACAAGCAGTGGAACGGCATCGGAACGCTGCACGACGTTAAGGAAGCCGCAGAGCGCGACTACATCCTGCGGAAGCTGGAAGAAACGAGTGGGAATATCACACGGGCCGCTGAATTGCTGGGCCTTGAACGGAGCAACCTGTATCGCAAGATGAAGAATCTGGGAATCGCTCCTAAAGATCAGACGCGAGCCGAAGAAACTTTGTAACCTTAGCGCGGATCTCTCCGCATCCTAAAGCGGATGCCTGTCGAGCCCGAACGAATCCGGAAGTTGAACGAAGCGCCGGAGCGCCCGGAACGCTGGTATGTTCTCTATTGGGCGCAGATGAACCGGCGGGTGGATTCGAATCACGGGCTCCTCTATGCCTGCGAACTGGCCAACCGTTATCACCTTCCCGTTTTGTTTTATGAAGGGGTGACATGCGCCTATGAGTACGCCAACGACCGATTGCACACCTTCATCCTGCAGGGAGTGCCCGATACTGTGCGCCGCCTGCAGCAACTGGGAATCGGCTACGTTTTTTATCTCCGCAAGACGCGGCGTTCTCGCGGCGACATTCTGTATGAGCTTGCGCAACACGCTGCGGCAGTGGTGACGGACGACTATCCGACCTTCATCGCGCGACATCATAATGAGCATGTTCCTCAGCAGTTGGAGGTTGCCTATTACGTCGTCGATTCCAGTTGCATTGTGCCGATGAACTGCATTCCCGCTCGTCAGTATGCGGCATACACGATTCGCCCGAAGATCAACCGACTGTTACCGAAGTATCTCAACCCGGCAGATAACCCGCATGTGAAGCAAAGGTTTGCGGCGAAGACACCTGACATTCACTTGGAGGTGAGCGAAGCCGATATCCCGAGCCTTGTTTCGTCGAGCGAGATCGATCACTCCGTCCCGCCGTCGCTCAGCTTCAGGGGTGGGCGATCGACCGCCGAAAAGCTGCTTCGCCACTTTCTACAACACAACCTGGGGCGTTTTGCGGAAGCCCGGAACGAACCATCCGAACACGCCACATCGCACATGAGCCCCTACCTGCACTTTGGCCAGATCTCCTCACTCGAGATCGCCCTGGCCGTTCAAAAGTATGCGCGCGATCACAACATCAACGCTGACGCCTATCTGGAGGAGCTGATCGTGCGCCGGGAGTTGGCATTCAATTACGCTCGTCACGTGGAGGAGCCCGGAGACTTGAAGAACCTGCCTGCATGGTGTCAGGAGAACATGCAGAAACACGCGGGGGACAAACGGGATCCGGCTTATACGGCGGAACAGATGGAGCGGGCCGAAACTTACGACGAGCTCTGGAACGCGACGCAGAAGGAGATGCTTCTCAGGGGCAAGATTCACGGCTACTATCGGATGTACTGGGGCAAGAAGATCATCGAGTGGTCACCAACCTATGAGGAAGCAGCCAAACTCATGATCGACCTGCACGGCCGGTACGCTCTCGATGGACGTGACCCGAACACGTATACGAATATTCTTTGGTGCTTCGGACTGCACGATCGGCCATGGCCCGAAAGATCGATCTTCGGAAAGATGCGCTTCCTGTCCCTCGAAGGAATGAAGCGAAAAACGGACGCCCGAGCGTACATCGAGGAGATCCGCGCACTTGAAAGGGAGCGAGAGGACGTCACAAAAGTCGTCTGACTTGGGCCATGAATTACCTCATAACAGGCGCTACCGGATTCATAGGTAGTCTGGTGATCGACGAACTCCTGGCTCGCGGCCACAGCGCGAATTACCTGGCGCGCAAACGTTCGTCGCAGCTGGATGGCCGTGCGGCATTCCACCCTTGGAATATCAATGAAGAGCCGCCTCTCGATTCCGTGCCGCGGCTGGACGCCGTCATTCATCTGGCTGGGGAGCCGGTCGCGCAGCGCTGGACCCCTCAAGTAAAAAAACGCATTTTCGAGAGCCGCGTCCTCGGGACACGTAATCTGGTTTCGGCGATCTCGCGACTGAAATACAAGCCTTCCGTGCTGGTTTCTGCTTCCGCAGTCGGATACTACGGAGCACGCGGAAACGAGGTGCTGACCGAAGAAAGCGGTCCAGGTCGCGGCTTCCTGTCCGAGGTCTGCGTGGCCTGGGAAAGGGAGGCCTTTCGAGCCCAAGAAAGTGGAGTGCGCGTGGTCGCGGCGCGAATCGCAACGGTTCTCGGCAAGGACGGGGGCGCCCTTAAGAAGATGTTGCCAGCGTTTCAACTCGGGATAGGAGGGAAGTTCGGGGATGGCCGCCAGTGGATGTCCTGGATACACGTCAGAGATCTGGTGGAGCTTCTGCTATTCGCTTCCGAAACAGCCGGCGCTTCAGGAGCCCTCAACGCCAGTAGTCCGGAACCTGTGACGAACGAGGTCTTCACTCGCGAGATGGCGAAGGCCGTTCACCGGCCGGCGGTCATCCCGGTGCCGAAGTTCGCACTGCGAATCGCTCTCGGAGAAATGTCGGGCTTCCTCTTCGATAGCCTGAGAGTTCAGCCACAAGCTACGGAGCGAGCCGGCTTCCGATTTGGTTATCCAACCCTGGCCGAGGCGCTTCGAAACGTGCTAACCTGATGGATATGGCAATTCCGAATGTAAAGCGCTTTCGGCCTTTTTGCCCGACTTGCAACGAGAATTTTACTCTGATGGCCGTCCTTCCAAAGGACACCAGCGTAGAAGCCTACCTGACGGACGCTGTTGCGCGCCACGAT
>JAOAPP010000396.1 GCA_025462985.1 Bryobacterales bacterium
CGAGGTTGCTTCGTCCAGGAACAACCACTCGTCTGCGCTGATCCCTACTCGCCGCCGACCCAGATATCTTCCTCGTCATCCGACAAGACAAAGAACAACGAACGGTTGTCACGCGAGAGCGTAAAACGCGAGTGCATTTCACCGCGTGAGATAGGCGTCACCTGCCTAACCTCATGAGTACGCAAGTCGGCTAGATAAATGCCTTCTTCCCGGCTGAACAGAAGCGTAAATCCGTCATTCAGCCATACCGCTGCCGGATAAAAAGCCGAAGGTGCGATCTCCCAATAATCGGCCGATGCCGGCGAGAAGATGAAGAGCGAGCCACGGCTGAACGCATTCGATCGCATTCGCCCAACCACGGCCTGCTTGCTCGGTGACCAGGCCAACGGACGAAAAACGGGCGGCAGTTGGTAGCGTGACTGGTCGTGTCCGCTTGACTGAACGACAATCGGGCTTCCATCGGGCGGATACTCGATCAGGCTGCCGTCCGGAGACCAGACGTAAGGCATCGCGCCGCGCCGGGTGATCTGCCGAAGCCCTGAGCCGTCCGGACTGATCGACCACAGCTCAAAGCGGCCACTTCGGTTCGAAAGAAATACGATCTCCTTTCCATCCGGGGACCAGTGTGGACTGCGATCACTGAAACGGTCGTTTGTGATGCGGTGCAGATTAGTGCCGTCGGGGCGAACCAGCGCGAGATCCTCCAGCGGATCCTGAATCCGAAGGACGATCCACTTTCCATCCCGTGACATCTCAGGTTCGCGCACGCTGCGTTCGCCCGCCGTCAGTTGCACTTTTTGATCAAGCTGAACGCCCTTCGCTATGTCGAACGGTGCCCGGTACAGCTGGCTCGAAGCTAGCCGGTGCACGTAAGCGAACTCTTTGCCATCCGCCGCGAAGCTTGTCCAGCCGCTGTAGGGCGAAGGAGTCGTCACCGCTTCCGGCTTGCCCAGCAGTTCACCGGAACGCTGATTGGTCCGGACACGCCACAGGTTCATCGCCCCGCCTCGATCGCTGGAGAAATAGAGATAGCGGCCGTCGGGGGCCCAGGTCGCACTCCAGTCTGTCCAGGTGTCGTGAGTGACTCGAACCGGCTGTCCGGCCGATCCGGTGGTCCCATCTGCCCGAATGGTCCAAATATCCCGATCGCCGTCCCGGTCCGTCCCCCAGAAAGCAATCCGGCTTCCGTCCGGCGACCAGGCAGGCTGCAATGCATCGTAGACCGAGCCAGGCGAGCCAAGCTGTTGTACCTGTTTCGTCTCAAGCGTGATCACCCGCAAGGAGCTGTTTTGGCCGGGAGAACTCTCGGCCGGATCGCCAAACGTTCCGGTGGAATACACGACTTTCTTGCTGTCGGGCGCCCAGGCTGGATGATAGCCGGCGTCCGTGAGGCGAGCCGTGTTCCGCGTCTTGACGTCCAGGAGGAAAAGGCCGCCGCCGTCGCGCTCACTTCGAAAAGCAATAGTGCGTCCGTCCGGCGACCAGGCTGGCTGATAGTTGTCGGCCGGGGAGTCCGGAGTGAGCTCAGTAACACCAAGGCTGCTGAGGTCACGCTCATACAACGACCACTTGCCGGCGCCACGCCGGGCATAAACTAATGACTTCCCATCCGGTGAAAAGCTCGGATGGGTGCAAGGCTCCTGGTCGCTGGTGATGCGTTTGAAATTTACGAAGTCGGGTGGCGGCGAGTTTGCGGCCATTCGCGTCATGCGCCAGAGGGCGCCACCACCGACGACCAGGACAGCGGCCGTTACCGGAATGACCCACAGATTTCTACCTCTGGAGGCAGCGGCCCGGGAGGGGGGTGGAACGGGAGTCTCAGGAGCGGAAGCCGGCGGAGAAGGCACGGCAGAGTCAACCGGCGTCTCAGGTTGGACGGGCGGTCGGGCCTCGACGTCTTCGAAGGAAGGCAGGTACGCGCCGCGGGGAAGGGAGATGCGGACACGGTCTGACGCACCCGCAGCATCATAGTACTTCTGGAGTCTGGAGCGGAGCCGGCTCGCTTCGACTCGGACGATCGGATCGAGCCGTGGGTCGAAATCTTCCCCCCGGTCGAACACCTCCACCCCGAGGGTGTACTCCTTTAACTCGTTGGTTCTGCCGCCCAGACGACGCTCGACCAGGTGACGCAACAGGCGTTGTTGACGGGCGGCCCCTGAAAAAACGTCGCTGGTCAGAATCCGCTGGAGGTGGGCAACGACATCCTCTGTGGATGGGCCGAGCGAGCTTTTGCTCTGCGTGGGTTCCGGATTTTCGCTCACGGACTGCTGCGATTTATTCAATTTAGGCAACCCCTGCTGACACAGCCCGGTAACGTTGCTTCCAAGCGGGAAACAGGTCCGCTGTTCAGATGTTAGCAGCCGTAGCCTCGAAATGATTCGGCTGCAAAGACATAGTTCAGAGGCCTCCGTACGGGATCGGGTAGGATACCGTTACCGTTACATTGTAAATTGAGCGTAGCCGAAACTACGTGTTTTCAATGATTTTGCAGCGTATATTGGTTCTTACTGATGAACTTCCGACTGACAAGAGCCAGCTGTGTGTTGGCGGGCCTGCTAGGCGCTTCCTCTGCTCCCGCGCTCGCGGCTCAAGCGGATGGCCCTCAGTTCGAAACTACCGTAAAGCCCTTCCTGACGAAGAATTGCTTCGGATGTCACAACTCTCAGTTGAAGACAGCCGGAGTCGACTTCACCCAATATAAGACGAGCGCCACTGCCGAAGCGTCACCTGACATATGGGAGAAGGCGATCGAGAAGTTGCGGCAGAGCGCCATGCCACCCCCGCCTTTGCCCCGCCTCAAGCAGGCAGACGTAGATATGGCCATCACGTGGATGGAAGCCGCGGTCGCGCAAGCCGACGCCAATGTCCGGCCAGACCCGGGCCGGGTGACCGCTCACCGGTTGAATCGAGTGGAGTATGACAATACGGTCCGCGACCTCCTCGGCGTCGACATTCACCCTTCCGCCGATTTCCCGCAGGACGATTCCGGTTATGGCTTCGACAACATCGGGGATGTCCTGACGCTGTCGCCTGTTTTGATGGAGCGCTACATGAATGCCGCCGGCAAGCTGGTTAAGACGGCCGTTCACGGACCGGAGCAGCTTAAGCCGGTACTGGTGCGCCATCAACCCACCACTCGCGAGTTTGAGCTCTTTCCAAAAGCAAAAGAAAGCTACGACACAACCGGGCTGAGTATGCCGAATGCGCTGCACACTACCCATCTGTTTCCGGTGGATGGCGAGTATACGATGCGGGTTGCTCTCGAAGGGCGTCGGCCGGCAGCCTCTGAGCCGGTCGCGATCGGAATTTGGCTGGATGGTAAGCAGGTGCAGACGCTTCGGATTGATGGACGGTTCGATGGAAGCAGCATCGACCTGTTCGGAGCCCAGGCGGAGTTTCGAACTCGGGTCCCAGCCGGAGAGCACTGGCTAGCGGCGTCCGTTCTAAAGGTTTACGAAGGTCTTCCACCGAGCTACGGCGGTCCCAACCCCTCCAAGCAGCCTGAGCCACCGACACCCGATCCGGCCGGGTTCATGAAGGTGACTCCCGGCGCGACCCCGGAACAAGTGGCTGAAGCGCGTCAGAAGGCCGAACAGAAAATAAAGAAGCAGCATGTGCCAGCCAACCGTGTAGTTGTCCACTATGTGGAGGTGGTGGGCCCTTACAACCAGCGGACGGCCCCGTACGAAGCGGCCCGAAAGCTGATCTTCGTGTGCGGACATCGGGACGAACACAAAGCCGCTTGTCCGAAGCGCATTCTGGCGCATTTCGCTCGCCGGGCGTTCCGTCGTCCCGTGAGTTCGGCGGACTTGCAGCCATATCTTGACCTGTACGCGCAGGCGCGGCAGCAGGGCTCGTCTTTCGACGATTCAAT
>JAOAPP010000398.1 GCA_025462985.1 Bryobacterales bacterium
CACGACATTTGCGGCAAAAACCGCGATGGTAATCCGCCAGTCCGTTCTTCGGAAGATTTTCAGTTGACGCAGCCCAAACAGGAGAATCAATGTCCCGATCCAGCGGAACTCGGCGAAGAAAAGATAGTACAGGCGGCGCAGGAACGTCAGGGCAATACGAACAGGGTGCAGCGAATATGTCACGTTATAGTGCGCAAACCCCGGATCGCCTAGCCAGTAGCCGGTCTTATGATGCAGAACCACCAGCCATACGGAGAGAGCAATCACCGGTGCGCAGAAATACGCTGCGTTCCGGAAGTCCTTTCGGAAACACAGCACGACGAACAGCACGAACGGCGTCACCAGGCCCGTTTCCTTCAGGAGCACCAGCGCCACGCTCGCAGCCGCCGCTTCCCGAAACTTGTCCTTCAGAAACAACCAGAGGGTGGCCGCGGTGAATACCATTGCCGGCATGTCCAACTGCGCCATGAAGCTCTGCGTGTAAAACAACGGAGATGCCAGCAGCAGCAAAGGCGCCCAGAATGCCGGAGCTCCTCGGGTTCCTTTGCTCAGCTGGATCGCCAGGACGAAGGTCGCCAGCAGCCCGCCCCCCGCCAGCAGCAGCATCGCGACCCGTGTCACCGGAATCGAGTAGCCGAACAGTTTGTACCAGAGCACCAGGTACACCTCCACTCCCGGAGGATGAACGTTCGGCACCGTTGAACGTGCTACCCAGAGGCCGCGGCGCAGCAGGTCGAGGGCTGTGGGAACGAACTGCCCGTGCTCGTCCCAGAAATACGGTAGGTTCAGCAACGGCGCGTGAATGAGCAGCAGCGGACTCGCGAAAAGAAGATAGAAGAGAATCAGGTAGGAAGGGCGAGACTGCGGCGGAGGCTCCATTTTCGCCAGCGCGAACGGCGGGAGCTTCGGCATCGGCGGCCGAGGCTTTGCAGGCATTGACCTACTGGATGATCTCGCCTTGCGCCTGAGTTTCCAGCCTGATTTCGCCGAAAGCCGCTTCGTACTGCTTCAGATTCTGCTGCAGTACGTTCAGCAGAGCCTTGGCTTGGGGTGGGCTGAGATAAATTCCCTGGAAGTTTTGGATGGTCACCGCGTCGGGCGCGGTCTGGTTCACCGTTCCGAACATCAGGAAGAAGTCCCACAGGTTAACGCGCATCTGAACGCTATTCGCATAGCTTTCACGGTACTCCGCGCTGTTGACAAGCTGAAGTTTAGGCTGTGGTTGTCCCGGTGTCATCGCTTTCAGTATTCTATGACTCGGTGTTGCAAAGAGGTGGCGGGGACGACGGGGCTCGAACCCGCGACCTCCGACGTGACAGGCCGGCGTTCTAACCAACTGAACTACGTCCCCTTAGTGCGGATTACGTCGGACCTCAGAAGGATAACACACGTCCTTTTAGCTTCCGCACCGAGGCCAAATTCACGGCAAGTATTAATTCCACCCCGAAAAGAACGATAATGGAAATGTGGCAACGGTGATAGAACGAAAGCCCACTCCGGAGCAGCTTCTCGAACGGATTGAGTCTCACGACCAGCACGCTAACCGGGGTCGCCTTAAGATTTTCCTAGGATATTCGTCGGGCGTCGGCAAGAGTTTCCGGATGATCGATGAGGGGCGTCGTCGGCACGCTCGCGGCCAGGACGTCGTAGTAGGAGCAATCCAGCCGAGCCTCGGTCCCGAGGTCCAGCAGTCCGTGGCCACGATGGAGGTTATTCCGGTCAACGAAGTCGCCGGCGTCCCCACCATGGATATAGCTCGCATCCTGGACCGGCACCCGCAGGTCTGCCTCGTGGACGGTCTTGCGTACGACAATCCTCCTGGAGCAGCCCATGCCAAGCGCTGGCAGGACGTCGAGCAGCTGCTTGACGCCGGGATTTCCGTAATCAGCTCGGTAAACCTGCAGCACATAGAAGAAAAGCGCGAAGAAGTGGAGGCGATCACCGGCAAACACGTGGATCAGACCATCCCGCTCAGCTTCCTGCAGACCGCCGATGAAATCGTGATCGTGGACGCTCCGCCGCAGTCCTGCATGCGCCTGGAAGAGGCAAAGTCAGGACGAGCCATTCGTCTCACGCAGCAGCAGCTCTCAGAGTTGCGCGAGGTCGCGCTGCTGCTGACCGCGGATGTTGTTGACAAGCAATTGGAGCGCTATCTGGCCCGACATGGGCTGCAGCAGCATTGGGGCACGCAAGAACGCATCCTGGTCTGTCTCAGCCCCAACTCCGATTCCAAGCGGATGCTGGAAAGCGCCATTCGAAATCGGGATCGCTTCCATGGCGAACTGATTGTCGCCCATCTGAACCGCCCCGAATGGTCGCCCGAGCAGAAGTCTCGCCTGAACGAGTTTCTCAATCTGGCGCGCGACAAACGAGCCGAAGTCGTCGAGATCGATGCCGAAAACATGGTAGACGGTCTCCTTCGGTTTGCCCGGCAGCGTGGTATTACCCAGATCTACCTCGGCCATCGCGGTCGCGAAAGCTGGTACGAGCGAGCCTTCGGGAGCGACATAGACAAACTCATCGCCCAAGCGGAAGGCATAGATGTGCGCGTGTTTCCGCACTCCTAGCGGGTAGCCACAAAGAAGATCCGTCCGAGAGCCAGGTCCGGCTCCATGCCCGCGTGCTCGGCCATCAGTGCTTCAATGTGGCTGAATCCAGTCGCGCGCAGGGCGATCAGTACCTCTCCTTCCGGATAGCAGCGCTGCTCGACAATGCTTTTGCGGCGAATCCAGTTTTCGGTTTCTCCCTGCCTCGTGAACCAGACCAGTTCAGTGGCCGCCTTCTTGTTAACTGGATCGTAATGCCCTCGTACCAGGCCCACTGCATCGTCATTCAGCGTCACATGCCACTGCGTCAGATCCTGAGAGTAAGCCTGCTCCAGATTCATATCGAAGACAAACGTTCCCCCCGGGGCCAGCTGCTCATGCACGTTGGCAAAAACGCGTTGGACCCCCTCGAAAGACAGAACATGGTTGAGCGAATCGAATGTGGAGATCGCCGCATCGAACCGGTCCTCAATCCGCAGCTGCTGTACGTCCTGCACACAAAATCGGACGTCCGGCATCTTGCTGCGTGCGATTTCAATCAGCGCGGCTGAACCGTCCACGCCGGTGACCTGATACCCGCGCCGGACTAGTTCCTGTGTCACATGCCCGGACCCGCAACATACGTCCAGAACCTTCGCGCCTGCGCCAATGCGTGAAAAGAACAGCTTCTCAAGAGCCGGCAATGCCGCCGGCAGGTACCAGTCCGCCCAAAACGCATCATACATGCCAGCGATGTCATCGTAGGAGGAGGGCATGAATCTTCAGGAGAACACGAAAGCCTTGCATCGAATGGTTCCTTACGGTCGCGTCGGGATTTTGTTCGTTCTCGGTTTGGTCCTGTGTCCCGCAGCCACACCGGCTTCCCGCCCGGGCGATTCTCTACAGGAAGGCTTCGATCACCTCTACAATCTCTCATTTGATGCCGCGCATCGCAGCTTTCAAAGTTGGGAGCACGTTCATCCCGCCGACCCCCGAGCGCCTGCTTTTGACGCCGCCGCCTACTTGTTTTCTGAATTCGACCGCCTGCGCATTCTGCAGTCCGAGTTCTTTGTAAACGATCGCAACTTCCAAGCTAGAAGCCAGCTCACCGCCGATCCAAAGGCAAAAGCGAAGTTCGAGAATGCATTGACTGTGACCAAAAAACTCTCCGAAGCGCGACTGAAGTCGTCTCCTGACGATCCAGATGCAGTGTTTGCCAGCATTCTGAGATTGGGTCTCCAAGCGGATTACATTGCGCTGGTGGAGAAACACAATTTCCAGGCGCTGAGTGAGATCAAGGATGCTCGCCAGGCCGCACAGTCCTTGC
>JAOAPP010000497.1 GCA_025462985.1 Bryobacterales bacterium
AACGTTCGTATCGTCCATGTCGGCCACGACGCCGATAATACGCAGCGGCGTGGTGCTCATCATGGGGACGGCCTTCAGGATCGGGTCGGTCCACATCACGTGATGGTTCAGCGCATCCCGGTTGGGAAACATCCGTTGCACTACACTTTGACTTACAATCGCCACGAGCTCGCAACCGTTGCGGTCAGCATCGTTGAAATCGCGTCCTTCAATGACGGGTAAGCCAAGCGTCGCGAAAAACCCGGGTGAGATAACCCGCACCGCTGCGCGGGGATGTTCCTCGCTGGTGGATGGCACGTGCCCGTCGGCTGCAAATTCAAGTCCGATGCCGGAGTCGGTATCGCGCCACGGGACAGTCGAGCCGATAGCAACGTTCTGAACCCCCGGTAATTCACGGATTCGTCGCGTCGCTTCCCGGTAGTAATCCACCACCTGGCTCGGCGTTCTTCCCAGATGCATCACGGGCACGTCCACTGCGAGCACGTTGTGTGTATCGAAACCGGTCTGCACGGCCTCGAGCGAAAGGAGTGTCTTCACGGTTGCGCCGGCCGACGCCACCAGCACAAACGATGCGGCGATCTGAACGACCGCAAAAATCCTCAATTTCCGATTCGCAGCGCCGGTGACGCGAGCGCTCCCGCTACATAGGGCGAATCCCTGTGCTCCTCCCGACGACGGCAGGCGCGGAACGAACGCCAGCAACGCCGCAGCAATAACAGCAAGTCCCGCGCCGACCCAGAGCATGCTCGGATCGACTGCAAGGTCGAGGGCTCGTGTCGAGAATCGGGACATGTACCGCGCGAGGAGGGCCACCATCGGGCTGGCAATCAGTATCCCGAGAGTTGCCCCGGCGATGCACAACAGCAGGCTCTCAGATAGCAGATTACGACGCAAAGCGCCGGTGCTGGCGCCCAACGCGGCGCGGACTCCCAGTTCGGCTTCGCGGCGCACAGTCCGAGCCAAAATCAGGTTGGCGACGTTGGAACAAGCAATGATGAAGACCAGCACCGACGTCGCCATCAGCACCAGCAGTATGGTCCGCGCTCCCGACGTGAGCTGGTCGCGTAGCCTCACCGCGCTGATTCGGAAGTCGGCTTTGGCCGGATAGGCCTCGGGATGCTCCCGCCTCATGATGTCGTACACCGAGCGCAACTCCGCACGCGCCGTCTCCAGATTCGCGCCCGGCGCGAGCCTCCCGAACAGTTCGGTCATCCGGTGTATCCGGCTGGTCACCATGGTCGCCGATAGATGATGCGAGCTGGTCACGATGTTGGCGATGATTTCCGTGTCCGCGGGATAAGGCACGCATGGCTCCAGGACGCCCACGACGGTGGCCGTGCGCGCATCGATAAATGAATCGAGCCGGACGGTTTTGCCGAGCGCCGCGGGATCGCTCTTCAGGGCTGTCGACCAGAAGCGGTACGTCAATACTACGGCGCCTCCAGCCTTCGGACCGTCATCGCGCGCATCGAGCAGCCGCCCGAGTACCGGGCGCAGGCCCATGACCTGGAAGTATGATCCATCAACCACCCCGGCTTGAACCGAGCGGGGTTCTCCGAGCCCCACCATAGTGAAGCCAATTGTGGAGAATTCGCCGAAGGAGTTCAGTGTTTTCAGGCGCGAGCGCAAGTCCCCGGTCTCGGGCACTGAGAAGTTGGCGTTGTCGACTCCGATGCCGGGCTCGCTCTGGCGGATGTAGATGAGCCGGTTCTCGTCGCGATTGACCAGAGGGCGCAGCAGCACACCGCGAACGAGACTGAACATTGCGGCATTGGCGCCGATTCCGAGGGCCAGTGTCAGTACCACTGTCGCCGTGAGGCCTTTTGCGCGGGCCAGCGAGCGGAAGCCGATTTTCAGCTCGCGTAGGAACGACCCGATATTTTCGATCATGCAGGTCCCCTCCGAAGACAGAGTTGTGCAAGTCTATCGCCCATGCTATGGCTCTACAAACAAAGGCCGTTGACTTTCCCGAGACATCCAGCTAGTGTTCGCTTCCGGAATTCCCAATCTCGGAACAGGACAAACGCGCGTCTCAAGGCGCCCGTAAAAGCGCCGGGGCGCGAACCCGGTTGCAGCTCCAGCTCTCATCGACTGGAGAGAATCGTGCAGGATCAACCGACGTTTAGATATCCGAAGGGATAACGCCGCCGGTGCCACCGAACTACTTTGGCGTGGCGCAGCTTCACCATCTCCGTGCGGCCCGGAACAGACGGAGTGTTCGGAGTCGTAGGACGGGCAAGATGGAGCCGCACTTATAGGTGGTCAGCAAATTGCCCTGGATATGCACCTCTAGGTAGAACTCTACACGGCTTTGAATGGCATTGATTTGTCACGCCACAATGTGGTCACCAACTGGACGGCGTTGGCTGCAGCCGACGTACACTTCGTCTATCTCAAAGCGACGGAAGGTGCGACGTACACTGACCCTGCATTCAGCAATTATTGGCGTCAAGCTAAGACAGCAGGAGTACGGCGTGGTGCTTATCACTTCTTTCGGCCACTTATGTCGCCAGAAAATCAGGCCGACCACTTCTGTAATGTGATTGGAAACCTGGAGCCTGGGGACTTGCCGCCCGCTCTGGACCCAAAGAGTGGCCTTGGTCCTGCGCTTCCTCGAACGCTTGACGAATCACTGCGGCATTCAGCCTATCATTTACACGCGTCGAGGCTGGATTGCAAGTTACCTTCCTAATCCAAACGCCCTTGTAGGCTATCGGATTTGGCTTGCAGACTATCGAGGACAAGACACGCCTGCCATTCCAGCACCCTGGCAGCGGTGGACGTTTTGGCAACATTCTGACAGCGGTACAGTACCCGGCGTTCAGAGGTGGGTGGATCTTAACCGCTTCTTCGGATCAGCGGAAGACCTTACAACGTTATCGAAGACCTGATCGAGGATGACATCGGCTTCAGCCGCCCAGACGAAGGGCTTGAGCTATTCCGGCGTGGCTTCCGCGACAAGTTTAACCAATTTCCGCTTGTGGGCGTGAAACGAACCTTTGTGCCCCTGAATGCGAATCATCGGGGCAGCACTCAGCAGGGAAGGAACTTCTTAAAATGATCCGCTGGAATACATCGATTCTGCTGGTGGCCGTCAGCCTTCACATGCTCTCTAACGCTTTCGCTTTCACGGCTTGCCAGGTTCGTGAATGCGCCGAAACGCCGGACTCAGCCAAAACTTTCACTTACCAGCGAACTGCCGTTTCAGGCATCGCTGGAGTTACGGCGGTTGAACTCGCACCCGTAGACATGGGCTCAGGGCCTTTTCAATTCCACGTCTGGCCCGCCCTGCCGCCTGGGCTGACTTTCAACCCGAGCACAGGTGTTATCAACGGATTGATGGCAGTTCCCACGCAGGGAGCGGTCTACACGGTGGAGGTGTTCACCGGAGGTTCGTCCTCAACCGTTCGCTATGCAGCACTGTGGATCGAAGTGCTCGACAACCTTGATGGAGTCGCTGCTTACAAATTCGTCTCGCCCAGTGGGAACGATGCCAACCCCGGTACCCTCGCTGCTCCCTTTCAAACCATTGGTCAGGCCCTCAAGACTATGCATGCAGGGCAGACTCTTTTCCTTCGTGGCGGACTCTATCGTGAATTCGTCGAGATCAGAGGGTGGTGGAACCTCACTTTGCGCTCTTATCCCGGCGAGGTCGCGATCATCGACGCATCGATCCCAGACTTCACACAACCGTTCAACTCAAAATGGGAGCCTGTGGCGGGAGTCCCCGGCGAGTTTCAATCCGAACCCTTTTCGCGGTTTGATAGTTCTAATGGCCTCAGCCGCGGTGCGTTCATCTCCAACCCGGGAGAGCCTTACCGCCGCCTTGGGACCTACTCACGGTTAGA
>JAOAPP010000464.1 GCA_025462985.1 Bryobacterales bacterium
TCCGAATGTCCTTCAAAAGGTCGCTCATTGTCGAAGCCGAAGGAGCAAGATATACCTTTCAAACGGAGGCATTCCATGGATCAGGGAGCACGACGCGGCGCGGCGGAATCGTCCTGCGTGCACCCAATGGCCGATCTGGCTCGAGACGCGCGCTGGGGACGCACAGAAGAGTCGTACGGAGACGATCCGGTCCTAACCGGCGTCATGGCTGCAGCTTTCGTCAAAGGCTTGCAGGGCAGCGACTCGAAATAGGGGGAAGCCGCCTCGTTGCTGAAACGCTTCCTTGCCAACGAAAACGAAAACGACCGCATCAGTTGTTCCTCAAACTTCGACCCGCGGCTGTTTCACGATTAATATTCGGTGCCACTCCGGATGGCGATTGAATACGGCGGGGCACAAGCGTTCATGACGGCTTACAACAGCGTGAACGTAGTGCCCATGATGGTGTCTCCCATATTGAAAAACGTTGTCAATAAGAACTGGGGCTTTGACGGCCTCATCTGCACGGACGGCGGTGCGCTCGGCACGCTGATTCGAGACCACAAGTACTCGACAGAACTGGATGAAGGCGCCGCGGCAGCCATCCACGCGGGCATCAATCAATTTCTGGACCGATCGTGAACCGAAGAATGTACTCGACAAAGGACTAATCTCAGAGAAAGAGATCGATGAGAATCTGCGAGGCGTGTTCCGCGTCATGATCCGGCTGGGCCTGCTCGATTCGCCCTCGGCTGTGCGGTATGCCACAATTCACCAGCACGGGAATGCATCTGCGCCCTGGGACAGCGAAGAGCACAAGAGAGTCGCGCGTGAGGTCACGGAAAGCTCGATTGCGCTCTTGAAGAATGCAGATGGATTGCTGCTGCTCAGTCGCAACTCGATCCATTCGATGGCCGTATTGGACCGCGGGCTGATGAAGTGGATCTGGACTGGTACAGCGACACCCCACCGTTTCAAATCACACCCCTAGCCGTTATCGCCAAAGCAGCTTCCCTTATGCGATTGCATGGTAGAAAGAACACATTCCCGCCATCCTTCACCTGGCTCACAACAGGAACTGGAGGCGTTCCGCCGCGTCACACTCCAGCCGGGAGAAACGACAAGGCTGGAGATGCCGGCCGCAGCCGACGCTCTTCGGTACTGGAGTGAAGGAAGCGGTGGTTAGGTTCTGAAAAGGATCGGGTCGAAATCCGAGTCGGACCAACCTCGGCAGCGCCCGCCGTAAGCACTACCATCGCCGTTGGACAATGAAGTGGCAGTGAGAGGCCTACCGTGTCTGCATCGTGGGCTTCACGTTCTCCGCCAGGTGGGGTGCTTTGATATGGAACGGCAATCGCGTGTTCAGCATCTCGCTGTACAGTGCGTTCAGGGCTCGCACCATCGTTTGCGATAGAGCGAGTATGGCATAGGCGCGTGGGGTAACTTTTTCGTGATGTTCCCGGATGGTCTGCTCGAGTTCCTGGTAAGCCGAAACCAACGCAGCGCCGCATTGGGTGCGAGTGCCGATCTCCAGATACTTCGTCATGGCATCAAGAGTCGCCGCCAGGCAACTGTCGAACTTATGCTGTGCTTTCGCAATCGCCGGCGCTGCCTCATCGATTGAACTCTCAAGGCGATAGCGAATAACCGCGAGCTGTAGCAGAAACAGAGTTCGCAGTGTCGGTTGCCATTTGACTATCAGCCGACGCATGGCGAGCTGTGCGCGGCGGCGCGAGCCTAGCTCAAATTGAACAACATCCGCCTGCGCATTGACCGCGGCGAAGTCATTGTTCACCTTATCGCGAATCTCACGAATCTCATGTATAGCAGACGCGTGGTCGCGCCGGGCAGTGCTGATCGTCGCCAGCCGCGCAATCATCTGCAGGTTTGCCGTGAAGATCTCAAGCATTTGTTGAGCGGCACTCACTGGCCAGAACCGCTCATAGAAGATCCACATGCAGATAAGTCCCAGCAGGATTCCGGCAACCCGGTCTCGCGCAATCGTGAGTGAGGTCTGGAACCTGGGGTCGCTGAGATTGATGAGATCCCAGGCGAGTGCGATCTGTAGCCCTACATAAGAAATCTTCGGGCTGGCCGTACTCACCCAGGCAGCGATGCCGGTCACAGCGGCAAAGACCAGAAGGAAGCCCGTGATCGAGTCAATACCCGGGAAGACGAGCGCCTGTGCGCCCATGCCGAAGATGAACCCGCCGATGATGGCGCCGATGATACGTAAAATCTGCTTTTGGCGCGAGGCGCCCACATTTGAAAGGGCAGTGATAACGCAGGTGGCAAGGCAGGTGCTGATGCCTGGCCAATTGAGCGCGTTGTAGATGATGTACGAAGCGGTTGCAGCCGCCGTGCCTTTCAACGCAAACTGCAGGTGGTCAGGGTTGGTGAATGCATCTTCCACCCACGGACGCTTGATCTTACCTCTTTCTTCAACGCTGGGCGGGAGTGATGGTGAGATGTCGCTTTCGCCTACGAACGCGTAAGGGATCAGGGCGATTGTCCTTTCGAGTTCCGGAAGCAGCGGAATTCCCGGGGCCGGCCGTTCTTCCGGCTTTAGCTCGACGACGCGTGGCGCCTTCCGGTGCATCAGGTGAGAGCGGATATCGAAGATTCGCTCGGCCGCATCGATCATTCGCGTCCGCTCGGCCTCAGTCGGCGAAAGGTCCAGATGTGCAACGTTGGCCGAGATGTCGACCAGTCGGCCTACAAGCGAAACTATGGCATTCATCTGGCCTGTGAAGTGCGGATCGAAGCGTGTCCGCGCGAGCAAGAGTCGCAGTCTTGAACTGCCCACCGTCGCGTATTGGCTCAGCTTGGACTGAGCCTTTTCCGGTACAGCCGTATGGCGGCCATAGGCTCGAAGCAATTCCTCGACTGCTGTGAGTCGGTCATTGAGCTCCGAGAAAAGGTCGTCTTGCGGATGAAAGCTCTGGACGATGTACTCGACCGCTATGGTGACGAGCACCCCAATACTGACGGAGTACGCGGTCCAGAGAATTGAAGCCACATGTGCGTCCGTCGGGCCCGTGACGTCCCAGCTCGGAAGAGTCATCACAATCATGAAGCTGAACGCGGCTGCTGCGACATAGTTCGGTACCACGCGGATCACAAAGAACACCAGGAAGAGCACGCCTGCGACCCAGAGAAAGTGGGTCAACGGGTAATCGACCGCTAGCATGGCGCCGATGACTGCGACCACACCCCCGGTGCAAAAGACCGCAATAATTGTGAAACCCGATTCGAGTGTGGCGCGAGGGTTTTCCCGGGAAAGAATAAATGTGTAAAAGGCTGACAGCGCAGCGGACGGAAGTCCAAACGTCACGATAATCAGCGTTGTGATGGACGCCGCCGTGACGATACGGGCAATGATGGCCAGACGACCGGGGTAAAGAGCAAGCTCCTTCTTAAGCAGATCCCAGAACCGTGCAAGGACGAAATCCGCGGACCGGGCCGGTTGTGCGGTGGCGGCCATAGTTAGCGGACATCCGGAGGCACATGAGCTCCGTCAACAACCACGACTGCGGATTCACCGACGCGCAAAAGCCCAGGTGGCGGCGCATTCACACGAACACGGACTGGATACCGCGTTGCAAGGTGCACCCAGTTGAGCGTGCGCTGCACGTTCGGCAATCCGGGCGAGAGAGTTCCAATCAACGTAGGATCGGGCGCCACGCCGTAGCCAATGCTGTCCACGGTTCCCGCTAGTGGCGTATTCATTTGCGGCATGAGATATATGTCGGCCGTCATGCCCGGTCGAACATGCTTCAGCTGCGTCTCGCGGAAATTGGCGACCACCCACCAGTAGCGGACGTCGATAAGCGTAAACACCTGCGTTCCGGTGCGGGCATACTGGCCCTGCGAGATGGTGAGATTCGTGACTCGCGTATCGAACGGTGCATAAATGCGCGTGTTGTTCAGATCGTATTGAGCGCGCTGGACTGCGGAAGTCCTTGCTTGCGTTTGCGCGGTGTACGGCTCAAGCGTAGGAACGTTGTGTACGGACTGGCGCTCCTGAGCCCGGCTTTGTTGAAGTTGAGCTTTAGCTTGTTCGAGCGCGGCAAGACTGGCCTGCATTTGAGCATTTGCCAGCTTAGCCTCCGCTTGTGCCTGATGAACCGCCTGCGCGTTGGCCTGCTCCTGCATATGCGCTCGGTCGACTTGATCCACGGTGACGAATTGGCGAGCGAGCAGAGGTTGAAGGCGATGTAGATTGTTGTTGACGTAGACCCATTCGGCTTGTGCGCGATCGACGGCGGCCTGGGAAGCTGCCACGTCGGCCGCAGCTGCGTTAACGGCATGTTCCGCCCGATTTACATTCGCTTCGCTGACGCCGATACTGGCCTTAGCGGCTACCACGGCACTCTGTTGAGCCGCTACCGTTCGCTCCCGGTCGACAATCTCGCCCCGCAGTTGAGCCTGCTCGGAAAGAGCGCGCTCGAGTGCATACTGGTAGGGCCTCGAATCGATTTCAAACAGCGGTTCACCCTGTTTTACATACTGGTTGTCGCCGACGTACAGACGGCTGATTGGTCCGTCTACCTGTGGTGCGATACCTATGAAATTCGCGAAGACCTCCGCGTCGTCAGTACGCGGGTTCTGGATCGTGACAAGAGCGCACAGAGAGCCCGTGACGATCGCCGCCACAACGGAGCCAACGCTGATGCTAAGACCCAGAATGCGCTTCCACCGGGGCACGGGCACATCCTTGTGATGAGCCTGTCGCGACTCTCCGTTCTGGTCCGGGTTGTCCTCCGTCTGAGAACCGCTTTCGAATTCCAAGTCCGCCATACCAATCCTAACTAAAAAACAGCAGCCAAAGCCCGAAGGCGAGCGTGGCTGCGATGCTGGGATAAACCAGTACCAGAGGCTTCATCTCAGGCTCGATTTGTAAGCGGGCCAGCATCACGTGGACGCCGAATGTGAGCCCGATGGCCACCACGATGCACAGCAGCCACGCCGGAAAGAAAGAGCCCAGGATGTTAAAGGAGGGCGAGCGCGAGCAGCCAGTGAGCCCAACCGA
>JAOAPP010000625.1 GCA_025462985.1 Bryobacterales bacterium
TCAAACCCTTCAGCATCATTGCCGAAGAAAACCAACCCACCTGCCGTCGTCATCGTGCCTGCCCAGGACCCGCCAGAGCCAGTTTGTGGATACTGCCAGACTGTTTTGCCTGTCTGTGGATTGAGCGCCAACAGGATCTTCTGCCCACGTTGTCCCGGCGCGCGCTTCACTCCCGTCGCGTAGAAGTCATGCCCCTCGCTGAACTGCTGCGGCCTGAGAAAAAACACGTGACAGCTCTCAAGCGCCATGAAATAGAACAAGTGCGTCGAAGGATTGTACGAAGGTGAAAACCAGTTGGTGGCACCGGTCATGTCCGGACAGATCAGAGTGCCGTCTGCTGAGGGTTCGAGTCCCGAACGAATCGGCCGTCCCGTTTCGTCAATGCCTTTCGCCCAGTTCAGCTTCTTCACAAAGGGCGTGGCGGCGAGGAACTTCCCATTCGTGCGATCGAGGACGTAAAAGAAGCCGTTGCGGTTTGCTTCGAGCAACAGTTTGCGTGGCTCGCCCCGAAAGTCCGCGTCCACCAGTACGGCCGTTTCGGTTGCGTCGTAGTCGAACAGATCGTGCGGCGTGAACTGAAAGTGCCACTTGAGCTTGCCGGTATCCGGATCTAACGCCAGCACGCAGGCCGTGTAGAGATCATCGCCGGGACGAACGGCGCCGTCGAAGTCCGGAGCCGCGTTGCTTGTGCCCCAATAAACAGTGTTGAGTTCGGGATCGAATGTACCGGGCATCCAAGTTGTTGCGCCGCCTCTCAGATACAGATCGCCGGGCCAACTCTCTGATCCGGGCTCGCCGGGTCCCGGAATGGTCCAAAACCGCCAGGCCTCTTTCCCGGTCTTCGCATCGAATGCCGCAACGAATCCGCGCACTCCATCGTCCCCGCCTGAAGTGCCCACCAGAACCTTATCTTTCACCACCAGCGGCGCGCTGGTCGCCCCATAGTTTTTATTCCCGCCGGCATAGGGAACATCCCAAAGCAGATGCCCGGAGCGAGCATCGAGGCAAAGCAGGTGCGCATTATCGGTCTCCATATAGAGCCGGGTGCCCAACAAACCGACGCCCCGATTGTGGTGGGACGACGCGTCGTCGACCAATCCCTCCGTAACCGGACGCGAATAGTGCCAGATTGTGCGCCCGCTTCGCGCGTCCAGCGCATAAGCATCATTCGCTGAGGTCATAAACATCAAGCCATTTGCCACGACCGGAGTGCCTTCGAGGTTGTTCGAATTAGGGGAATGGAATACCCATTGGGCGCGTAGCTTGTCCACGTTCTGGGGTGTGATCTCGGCCAGCCCCGAGAAGCGTCTGCCCGAGTAATCGCCGTTATAGGAAGGCCAGTTCGCAAGCGTGGGGGTCGCAAGCAAATCCGTCGCTGAGATGTCAATCGCACCCTGGCGGTCGCCGCCGCTCATCACAACAGCTGGAATCGCCAGAAAGAGGAAAAGAGATCGCACTGTAGGTATAGTAATCGCAAGAAGAAGTTCTTAACCGAGGTTGTAGACTGAGCATTCGACTTACATATGTTGTGCAGATCCCTGATGCTTGTTGCTGCGAGCCTGACGCCTCTTATGGGCGGGACCCAGACCGCAGATCCGGGACAGCAGATATTCAGTTCCACTTGCGCAGCCTGTCATGGGCTGGACGGACGCGGCGGAGAACACGCGCCAAATATCGCCACCGATCCCACAGTGCAGCGCATGACCGATCGCGAACTCACCGGCATCGTTCGTTATGGCATCCAGGGCAAGGGCATGCCGGGGTTTGCCTCATCCCTGCAACAAAACGGAATCAGGGCCGTCGTCAAGTACCTGCGCATATTGGGAGGACAAGGAACCGGCGGTCCGCTGCCCGGGGATGCGTCCCGCGGAAAAGCGCTGTACTTCGGCCCGGCACGCTGCGGAGAGTGCCACACCATTCAGGGTGAAGGCGGCTTCCTCGGGGCAGACCTCTCCGGTTACGGAAGAACCCATTCGCCGGCTGCAACGCGAGAGGCCATTCTTGATCCGAACAAAAACACGGACCCACGACACGGGACCGTTACCGCAGTGACGCGCACCGGCAAGACATTCACGGGCGTTGTTCGCAACGAGGACAACTTCACGCTGCAGATGCAGACGCCGGACGGCTGCTTCCACCTGCTTGAGAAGCGAGATCTCGCTCGTCTCGAACATCAATCCAAGTCTTTGATGCCCTCTAACTACGGCACGAAACTGAGCACTGCGCAGGTCGACGATCTGGTCAAGTTTCTTTCGGTGACCCCCGGCCCGCAAACGAGCGAACCAGATCGTGAAGAGTAGCGCCGCGCAAAGTTATATTGGAAAAAAGTTATGAGTAAGAATCGAACCAATCGAAGAAGCTTTATTGGAAAGGGCGCTGCTGCTGCGGCTGCCACCTCCATCGCCGCGGCGGGTGTCGCCGAAGCACAGCAGTCTCCGGCAGGCAAGAAGGTCTGGTGGAAGGACGGCAAAGCGCCCGAAAAGACGCCGCTGTTCAGCGGTGCCGTTTCCTACGGCAATCTGCTCTTTCTCTCCGGCATCGGCGCCCACTTCGAGGGCGACATCAAGGCCCACACCAAGCACGTTCTCGATGAGATCCAGAAGCAGCTCGAAGCCGTAGGCTCCTCCATGAACAAGGTCCTCAAAGCGCAGGTTTACCTGGCAGACCTAAAAGACTACGCCGCGATGAACGAAGAATTTCAAGGCCGTTTCGGCCCGGAACCCCCGGTGCGAACCACTGTATCCGTAGCCGGCGTACCGGGCAAGTCGCTCGTTGAAATTGACGTAATCGCTTATATCTAAACAGCCCGATTTTGGTGGGCTTGGGGGGCGATACACTGAGGTCGATGCTCACTGACCGAAGAAGATTCCTCGAGTCCGCATTTCTTGGCGCGGCCGCAGCCGTCACTCAGTCCAGCAGCCGCGCCGCCACTGGCCGGGCACTCGGGATTCCTGGCCCCTACCCTGGTCGAGTAGTCGCCATCGAACACGCGGGCTGCATTGCTTCCGGCGTTTATCAGCCCGAGCCGGTCCGCAACATGGTCGACCGCGGAATGAAGGAGCTGACGGGTGCGCCCACCGGTCAGGATGCCTGGCGCGCACTGTTTACGAAAGGCGACGTAGTCGGAATCAAGGTCAGTCCGGTGGGGGGCCCCACTCTCTGTTCGGACGCCTCGGTGCTGCACGCGATCTTCGACGGACTCAATCAGGCGGGTGTTCCGGACGACAAGATTGTCGTGTTCAATCGATACCGCGAGGAGGCCCTGGAGTGCGGAATCGACAAGTGGCTGCGCCCCGGGATGCGATTCACCGCGCCCTCGCCGAGGTACGACGAGTCACAGCTGGCCATTGAAGGCTACGATCCGAATCACTTCATGGAAATGGCCGTAGTGAAGGAAGGCGACGATCCCAACAATCCGCGCTCCAGACGCTCTTACGTTTCAAGGGTCGTCACTACGGAAGTGAACAAGATAATCAATGTGCCGGTGCTGAAGCATCACCAGTCCGCTGGCGTAACCGTCACGCTGAAGAACATGTCGCACGGTTTCGTGAACAACGTGAACCGCAGCCACTCCACTCCGACCTTGAACGCCTGCGGGATGTTCATCCCCTCCGTAGTGAGCCTGCCAATCATCCGCCAGAAAGTTGTTCTGCACATCGTTGACGCGGTGCGCGCCTCCTATCATGGAGGTCCAGGAGCAAAGCCGCAGTTTATCTGGGAGCCGAAAACGATGTATTTCGGAACCGATCCCGTTGCTCTAGACAAGACCGGCCTGAAGGTAATCGACGCGAAGCGGCAAGCGGTCGGAATGGCCACCGTGGCACTCTCAAAGCCGGACAGCGCAAGCCACTTCCTGAACTGCCAGGTGGAGCACATCGAAATCGCCGGTGCGCTCGGCCTGGGCGAATTCAGCGACAGCAAGATCCACGTGAATCAGATCCGGCTCGCCTGACCTTTCTATTTTGTAAAAGTGAGACTGCCGAAGTGTTCCGGAACGTGATTGGGATCGCGATTCTGGACGCATGTCGGTTGCCAGCACAGGAAACGTCTTTGCGGATCAGCGCCCAGCCCTTCGATCCGATATAGATTCATTCGCCACCTGGTGCCGTTCTCCACCGCCTTTGCGCTCACGGCCGAAAGCGGAATCCGGGCCGCCGCGTACCAGATCTTGCGCTCTTTATCGATCCGGGCCTTGGTCTCCCAGCCGGATCTCCAGCTATGGTCGTAGCTCTCATGATCGAGATCGATCGCCAGATCGATCCAGTCGCCGGTCGGCGCAATTTCAAACTCGCGGTAATGCCGGATGTTTGTCCAATCGTCGCCAAGGAACATCTCAACCACATCGCGATCCCATAGACCCACGTGCTTCTTGCTGTTGTCCGCGGGAAGGAAGAGGTTCAGATCTTTGTAAGGACATTGAAAGAGAAGGTACAGGTCACTGTCGGTCCAAACCGCCCGCATCACTGTCCTGATCTCCGGATAGTCGATCTGCCTGCTGCAGTCTTTCGACATAAATTGGACACCTGCGCTCTTCCATACTGCCGCCTGTGGATCTACACTAAGATCCGGATGTCCGTTCACATACGGAACGGAAAAGCTGGCGGTCGGCTCTGCCGTGACACAGGGCGCCTGCGCATATAAAGAGAAAGCCGAGAAAAGAACTGCTCCGATACAGAAACTGCAACGTTTATGTTTGGTCAAAGTGGTTGTCCCTGATTCTATGGCATCGGCAGTTAGCGGTTCTTCTTTGCCTCGCGGGGCTATGCCTGGCCGCTGACCCACCTCGGCGAAAATTCGAATTGAACGCACTCTCACCGGACTTCTGGAACCTGGTCGATGGCAGCGCAGAGATGACAACGGTCGTCACCGGCTTCGGCTTCACTGAAGGCCCGGTCTGGGATCCAGCAGGCTTCGTCTATGTGAGCGACGAAGAGCAAAACAAAATCTATCGAGTGTACGCGGATGGCCGCAAGGAGACGCTTATCGCCTTAGGCGATCCGGACGGCAACACATTCGATGAACAGCAGCGACTACTTGACTGCGCCAGTGTCCTGCGCGCAGTGGTTCGCGTCAGCCGCGACGGTCAGTACAAAGTCTTGGCCGACCGATTTGAAGGAAAGCGCTTTAACAGCCCCAACGATGTCGTTATTGGACCGGATCACGCCATCTATTTCACTGATCCGACGAGCGACCTGCCGAAGGGCGAAAAGCAGGAGATCCCATTCCAGGGCGTCTATCGTCTTGACGAGAGCGGGAACGTCCGTTTACTCGTCAAAGATATGTCCCAGCCGAATGGACTCGCCTTCTCACCGGATGGAAAGCGCTTGTACATCGATGACAGCGCGCAGAAAAATATCCGCGTGTTCGACTTCTCAGCGAGTGGAAAGATCAGCGGCGGACGTATCTTCGCTGAAGAAAAAGAGCCCGGAGGCGTTCCCGATGGCATGCGGCTGGACGAATCGGGCAACATCTACGTGACCGGCCCGAAGGGCATCTGGATCTGGGATCCAGCGGGCCACCACCTGGGCACGGTCATTGTTCCCGAGCAGCCGGCAAATCTCGCTTGGGGAGATAAAGATTTCCGTACCCTGTACGTCACCGCGACCCATTCCCTATACCGCATTCGGATGAAAGCCCGCGGCTTTGTCCCCTACCTGCCGCATGGGCTCTAAAGCGCGGAAACGACAGACGCGGTCCGCAGGAGCGTGGAGTTAACTTGCCCGTCCTGGCCGTCCGCGTCTTTCTTGCGCCAGATAACTGGCTCGGCTTCGGATGGGCCGATTACGCACTTCTTTTAGCAGCGGCAGTTCTCCTGCTACTCGCGGGCTCCGGCAAGTTCGCGTTCACCGTACCTGCCTTCGCCGCGCGCACCGGTCC
>JAOAPP010000685.1 GCA_025462985.1 Bryobacterales bacterium
CTCCCGTGAGGTTGGCTTGCAACATGCCACCTTCAGGGTGGCGCGAATCCATCATTGCCTAAAAAGCCGGCCCATTTTGACCGAAGTTTTACGGGCTTAGAGGAATATTTGTAAACGAGTCGACTTGAGAGGTCCTCGTGGGAACCTCCTGTTGCTTTCCCAAAGGGACTGTGAGATGCTTCCTGTTGGGAACCAACAACTCGGGATGAAGGAGCGAACAGATGTCCGACAGGGAACACTGGCCCTGATGGTGCTCAAGACGCTCGACCTGCTTGGACCGCTCCACGGCTACGGAATCGCAAGACGGATCGAGCAGATCAGCGGAGACCTTCTCACGTTAAATCAAGGCACTCTCTATCCTGTTTTGCTGAAACTTGAGCAAGAGGGCTCCATCGCATCCGAGTGGGGCGCCTCGGAGAACAACCGCAAGGCACGGTTCTACAAACTCACGCGAGGTGGCCGCAAACAGTTGCAGGCTGAGACCCAGGGGTGGGAACAGACTGCGGCGATCATCGGACGATTTTTTGCCGTCAAGGCCGAGGATCTGAAATGAGAGCTCTCCGGCGGTTCGGTAAGCGGTTAGTCTCGTGGGCAACAAGGCAGGGGGATGAGGAGCGGCTGCGTGCGGAAATCGAAGATCATCTGGCGCGACAGACCGATGAAAATGTCCGGCTTGGTTTATCCCCTCTTGAGGCCCGGCGACAGGCGTTCCTGAAGTTTGGAGCCGTGGAGGCCATGCGTGAGGACTATCGGGATCGAAAAGGATTGCCCTTCCTAGAGACTTTTCTGCAAGACACGCGCACGGCCCTACGTCGCCTCCGCAACGCGCCTACTTATGCCTTGACCACGGTCGTTACGCTCGCGCTCGGAATTGGAGCAACTACTTCTATCTTTACCCTGGTGCATGGCGTTCTCCTGAAGTCGCTCGCGGTCTCGAATCCAAACGATCTGTACCGCTTGGGCAAAGAGGTTCACTGCTGCGTGTGGGGCGGGTACTACCAACCCAATGGATTTTCGCTGGTCTCTTACGAGCTGTATAAACACTTCCGGGATAACACCAAAGGCTTTGTGGAACTCGCCGCCTTTCAGGCCGGAGGAGGTTCGCTCTTTGGTGTCAGGCGAGCCAGCGCTGCAGAGCTGGCACGAAGCTATCCTGGCGAGTTCGTATCCGGCAATTATTTCGCGATGTTCGGGCTAAAGGCGTATGCCGGGCGGTTATTCACGCTGGAAGATGACCGGCCGGGCGCCACACCTGTGGCCGTGATGAGCTATCGCTTATGGCGAACTAAATACGCCGGCGATCCTTCGGTGATTGGCAGCGTGTTCCGCTTGAATGATAAGCCGTTCACAGTGATCGGGATCACCCCGCCGGGCTTCTTTGGGGACACTCTGGCCAACGCGCCCACCGACTTCTTCCTGCCGTTGAACACAGAACCTTTCGTTCGAGGCGACGGGTCATTGCTGAACCCGGCAAACAGCCATTGGTTGGATTTGATTGGCCGTATTCAGCCGGGTGTTGCGCCTGCCTCCCTGGAGGCTCAAATGCGATTAGAGCTGAAGCAGTGGCTCCGTTCTCATTGGGACGATATGGACGCTAATACGCGAGCCAACCTGCCGCAACAAACGCTGTATCTTAGTCCCGGCGATGCGGGCATTACCAGCATGAGGGAAGCCTACGAGCATTGGCTGCAGATCCTGATGATGGTATCCGGGTTCGTGCTGCTGATTGTTTGTGCCAACGTTGCGAATCTCATGCTTGTTCGTGGCAGTGAACGGCGGCAGGAAACCGCCTTAACCGTAGCCTTAGGCGCGCGGCCCTCACGTCTGGTCCGGCAGGCCCTGACCGAAAGCATTCTGCTTGCTTCAATCGGCGGCGCGGCAGGACTGGGAGTTGCGTTTGTCGGTACACGGCTGATCCTGCATTTTGCGTTTCCCACCTCTCCGGGTCTTGGGAGTGTGCCGATCAGTGCCTCGCCCTCTATTCCCGTACTTTTGTTTGCCTTCGTCGTTTCGTTGGTTACAGGAATTGTGTTTGGCGTCGCTCCTGCTTGGGTGAGTTCTCGGGTTGACCCGGTCGACGCGCTTCGAGGAGCTAACCGTTCAACGAAGCGCACGGGCTCACCGGGGCGCAAGATACTTGCGGTGTCTCAGGCAGCGCTCTCGTTAGTTCTGCTCTCAGTGTCGGGTCTGCTCAGCGCAGCGTTGCACAAATTAGAAGGCCAAAGTTTTGGTTTCGAGCAAAACGAGCGCACCGTCGTCAGCATCGACCCGCAGCTTGCAGGCTACCGAGTCGAGCAGTTGACCGCGTTATATGCACAAATACATGAGTCCGTCGCGAGGATTCCTGGTGTAGCGTCGCTGGCTTTGTGCGCCTATTCGCCACTGAGTGGAGATAGTTGGACGGACGGAGTATTCGTGAACGGGCGTCCTGCGCCCGGTGCAAGGGAGGACAACTCCGCCTCGTTCGAACGTGTTACGGCAGGATATTTCGACGTGATCGGAACCCGAATCCTGAGGGGACGCGGCATCACCGAACGAGACACCTCCACATCAAGGCATGTGGCCGTCATCAATGAAGCGTTCGCTAAGAAGTTTTTCCCCCGTGAAGATCCAATTGGAAAGCAATTTGGGCGGTCGGAAATGGGCGCCGGGCGGCAGTATGAGATTGTCGGCATTGCCAAGAACGCTCGCTATCTCACTTACAACCTCGACCAGCCCATTGGCCCGTTCTTCATCTTGCCTGAGGCGCAGCATGACGCGTTTCCGAATGCGGCCTTCACGAGGGGTGACTTGCGGACACATTTCCTCGGCAATATTGTGGTTGTCACT
>JAOAPP010000751.1 GCA_025462985.1 Bryobacterales bacterium
TCGTCGGCGGTAACGCTACCCCTGACGAAACGCTGCAGGACATAACAGCGGTGCGTGTGTTCTCGGAAGGAATTCCGGCTTCCAGTTCTCCGGAGCAGATCAAGCGCATTCTCAACCTGGGCGAAGAAAGCGACTCGCCTGCCCGCGAACTCGCACGCGCCGTAAGCGATATCGCCCGGACCTACACGGCCGATCCGGAAAGAGGCACGTCAGGACTGAACGCCGTTCTGGAGTTCCGCCACGACCGTTATCTCCGCGGTGGAGACCACACCTCATTCAGCGCCCAGGGCTTCCCGGCCGTGCGGTTCACCGAGTGGCGCGAAGACTTCCGCCACCAACACCAGAACCTTCGGACGGAAAACGGAGCTGAGTACGGTGACCTGCTGAAATTTGTCGATTTCTCCTACGTGGCACAGGTAGCTCGTCTGAATGCCGCCGTACTTGCAGTGACCGCTTCGGCGCCGGCGATCCCGCGCAACGTCCATATCGTGACGAAGGAACTGGTCAACGATTCCACGCTGCAATGGGACAACCCGGAAGGCGCCCCCGCTGGAACTCGCTACGAGGTGGTTTGGCGTGAAACGGCATCCGGAGGCTGGCAGTTCGCCGCCGACGCCGGGACCGCGAACACACTCACCCTTCCCGTCTCGAAAGACAACGTGATCTTCGGTGTGCGCTCCGTCGACTCCGCCGGCCATCGAAGTCCCACCGCAGCACCTGAATAGCAGATCTCAAATCGACAGCGACTCGCGAACCTCTCGCATCCGCCTTTCAATCCCCTCGAAGTTCAATGACTGCAATCTCCGGCGGGCAGTTATACCGGACAGGAATCGTAGAGCAGCCCGCTCCCCAACTTGTATATCCCTGCATGTTTCCGGCCGCCCATTTCCCCTGAACCAGCTTTCTTGGAACTGGCGCGTTCTTCTTCACCGCGCCGAGAAATGGAAGCCGTATCTGTCCGGCATGGGTATGGCCGCACAGGTAAAGCGCCACCCCGCGCTCGACAGCTTCCTCATACAGCTGCGGGTCATGAGCCAACAGTATGGTGAAGGCGTTTTTCGGTACGGTCTTCAAAGCTCGCGGAAGATCCGCGCATCGGTAATCAAACTGGTCGTCTAAGCCGGCAATCCAGATCGAGCTCTCACCTTTTCTGAGTTCCACAGCCTCATTCACAAGCATCGTGACACCCATCTCTTCCAGGCGATAAGCGATCTCGGCGGCATCGTGGTTCCCCAGAATCGCCAGTGTCCCGTGAGCGGCGCAGATGCTCGATACTATCTTCCGCATTCGAGGATAAACCGCCTCGCACGACCCCATCAGCTCGAAGCGGTAATCTCCGGTGAACACGCACAGGTCTGGCCGCAGGTCTTTCAGCATGGCCTCCAGCCGTTCCGCCAGACCGTCAACCCCGTCAACATGGAAGTCGGACAAATGAAGAATCCGGAAGCCTCGGAAAGCCGAAGGCAGGCCGGAGAATTGGAATTCGACTTTCCTCATAGCCAGTGCCGTTGAATTGCGAATTCCGCGACCATAGATGCCCGACAGCTTGAATGCAAGCTTCAGAAGGGCCGTCTTGACGTGCATATTGAACCAAAGCCGAAAACGGCCTTTGCGCAGTGTTCGTCCGGAGCGGCGGAAGTACTCTTCCACTTCGAGACGCGGCTTCAATCCCTCTGTGAGAGTGGCTCTTCCGGTATAGGCAAGCTCGGTTGAAGAAAGAGTCGGCACCTACTTCGATCTTAAAGCGTCGTCAATTCCTGAATTGCTTCTGCGATTATGGTGATCAAACTCAGGCCTGCACGAAAACACTTGGCCTGCACTGCCTTAGGAAATGAACGGTCTTCTTCAGAGAAGTCAGTATCTCATCGTTTGGCTAGGGTGTTTGCCCCTTGTACTTGCCTTCGCTGCTTATTCGATCAGCTAGGAACATTTTGAGAACGTGCGCGCGACATTGGCGACCGATCACTTTCTGGGCGACCTGAACGAGGTACTTTCTACGATCACCGACGCCGAAACCGGGCAGCGTGGCTACTTGCTGACCGGGCAGCCCCGCTATCTCTCTCCCTATGAGAAGGCTCTCAAAGTCATTGATGGGCAACTGGCGCGGACGGCGGAGGAAGAGTCCCGGAACGGGGTGCCTCCGGACCAAATTCGACGGCTGCACGATCTGGTAAAGAACAAACTAGCCGAACTGGAGTCGACCATCAGTCTGCGCCAAAACGCACGCACGGCCGAGGCATTGAAACTGGTGGAGAGCGGACAGGGCGAGCATTACATGATTCAGATCCGGGATCTCGTTGCCCGGATAACGAGACAGCAGACGGCAACGCTCACTTCCCACCTGGAACATCAGCGGCACAATCAACTGCTGCTGGAGTGGCTGCTCGCCATCGGCGTTGCCAGTGGACTGCTCACGGTCTACCTGGCGTTTCGAGTCAGCACTCTGTATTCCAGGGAGCGCGACCGCGCTGAGGCTGAGATTCGCCTCGTCAATGAAAATCTGGAACTGCGGGTAAAACAGCGGACTGCAGAACTGCAGCGCTCCAACGACGACCTGTTGCAGTTCGCCTATATCGCAAGCCATGACCTGCAGGAGCCGCTCCGAACTGTCGGCAGCTACGTTGGGCTTCTCGCTCGAAGATACGGACACCTGCTGGACGAATCAGCTCAAACCTACATGCGGTTTGCAATTGACGGAGCCGCCCGCATGCAGACAGTTGTCAACGATGTGCTGCTCTATTCGAGGGCGGGAACACAGGCACTGGATACCAAACCAGTCGAGG
>JAOAPP010000763.1 GCA_025462985.1 Bryobacterales bacterium
CGTTCTTGGCACAGCGTTTACCGACTTGCACGGACGGTACCTGATACCCCATTTTATTCCCGGGAAATATGAGGTGAGAGCGAGTGCTGCACTGTTTGTCCCGGCGATGCGCGACAATCTGCAGCTCCGGCCGGGAGCCCAGGCGATCGTCAACCTTACCCTGAATACGCTGTTCGAGTCGGCTACGTGGATTCCCGCAGAGCGGCGCAAGGCCGATGAGCCGAGCGATGACTGGAAGTGGACGATGCGGTCGGCGGCTAACCGGCCCATCCTGCGGCTGGCTGAAGACGGCGATGTGATCATGGTCTCGTCGAGCGCGACCGAAGCTTCACCCAAGCACGTGGATCGAGCGCGGGCCGAAATGACGGCGGGTGACGGCGGCTTCGGCAGCAGTGGGGTGCACAACGTTTTTGTTCTGGACCGGACGCTCGATGACGGGTCGGGCCTGGTGCTGCATGCGGATTTTGGCAAAGAACCGGGAGGGACTGTCATCCGGCCATCGACTGAGATGGCGACCGGGTTTGAAACGCGGCTTGGATTCGCTGGCGCCGGCCGCGCGGTGGTGAGTTATCAATCGCACCCGGAGCTGGTGAGCTCGGGCGGGATTCCGGGATTGGACGCGATGCAGGTAGCCAGCGCGCAACAGATGCAGATAGGGGACTTTGCCGATATCGAGGCTGGAGGCACTTTGTATGTCGTCCGTTCTTCCGGCTTCGCGTCCGGTTCCAGGCCGTTCCTGAAGATTACGGCGCATCCGGTGAAGGCGTGGACGGTGGGGTATCGGATAGCCACGTCCCAGAATCTGCAGTCGTTTGCGGGGCTTGACTCGATACAGCCGGAGCTGCCGATCGCGGTGACGTATCACGGCCGGACGCAGACGGAGCAGGGTCATCACCAGGAGTTTACTGCGAGCCGGAAGGCTGGTCCCGGGCTGGTGCAGATCTCGTATTATCTCGATTCTCTGGATCGTGTGGCGGTATCGGGTGGTGGCGCGCTGGCGGCTGCGGATATGCAGCAGACGGTTCAGCCTGGCTCGAACGGGATCGTTGCGGATTCTACTACGGGCAACTTCCGTTTCCTCAGCGGAGGATACAAAGCTCAAGGCGTGAATGTGACGCTCACCGAGCCGCTGAGCTCGACGATGTGGGTCGCGGTGGAGTATGGCACGGGCGCCGGGCTAGCTGCGAAGGATGGAGCTGTGATGAGCCTTACCAACGTGTCGACGAGCCTCGCACCGCAGCTTGCCCAAACTGCGACGATCGCTTTGCGAGGCAGGGTGGTACGCAGCGGAACGAGGATTCGGGCATCCTATCGCTGGCAGCCGGCGCGACTGGTTACGGCGGTTGATCCTTATGCTTCTTTTGCCGACCAGGCTTATTTCAGTTGCCATCTGCGGCAGGCGCTTCGGCTGGGCAGCCTGCTTCCGGCTGGACTGGATGCTACGGTCGACGTTACGAATCTGATGGCGCAAGGGTATCGTCCGTTTCTTTCGGCGGACGGACAGACCTTGTTCCTGGCACAGTCTCCGCGAACTGTGCAGGCGGGACTGGCGTTTACCTTCTAAATAGTTTTGGCCCCCGACGATGCTGTGATGTCCAGGCGTGGAGTGGGATTTGGGTCCAGGTGGGCTATTCGGTCCGGAGAGCGTCTATGGGATTCACCATGGCGGCTCGTCGCGCTGGAATGTAGGATGCAGCCAATCCTCCGCCGATGAGCAATGCCGTGACTCCGGCCATGGTCCATGGGTCGTGGGCGGTGATGTTGTAGAGGAAGGTTCTGAGCAGAAGGCTGGTCATGTAGGCCAGGATGAGGCCGAGGCTCGATCCTGCGATCAACATCCAACTGGCCTGCCGCAGCACGAGCCACATGACGGCGCCGCGCTGAGCGCCCAGAGCAATTCGGAGGCCGAGTTCCTTGGTGCGGTGGGCGACTAAGTACGCGAGCAGACCGTAGATTCCGGTGATGCAGACAAGCAGGGCGGAGCCGCCGAATACGATCAGAAGGCGCGCGGCAAGCTGCTGGCTGCCGTAGGAGTCTTCGACGACCTGGTCCATCGTGGTGAAGGTGCTGTCGGCGAGTTCAGGGCTGGCTTGGCGCATAACTTCGCTCAGTTCGGGGATGATAGCGGTTGGGCTGCGATCGGTGCGGACGGCGAGATCCATGCCCAGGCCCTCCGCGCCCATGTAGAAACCGGTACCCGGCGCGATCTGTGGGATTGCCACTTCAATCTCGGGCTGGGACTGCTGAGCGACGGAGAGCTGTCGCTCATCGTCGAGTACACCGACGACGACGGCACGTTTGTGCTTGTCGAACGAAAATAAATTTTCGCCAAGAATCTTTTCCGGGTCTTCGTCGCCGCCGAAGTATGCCTTCACAAATGCTCGATTCACGATGGCTACCGGCTGCGAGCTAGCCGTGTCTCCTTCATTGAAGAACCTCCCTTTGAGCATGCGAAATCCGAAGACGCGCTGCATCTCCGGCCCGACAGCACGAAACTGAGCGATCAAGTCCCGCCTGCGCACATCGGCATCGCTGTTCCCCGCGACTCCGAAGGTAAATTGCATTCTGAAGGTGTTACCGAGTGGCACTTCGTTCATGAGGGAGGCGGCTTGCACTCCGGGCATGTGGTTGACGCGATCGACGAGCGGCTGGTAGAGCTCGGTCGTCATGTTTTGGCCCGCGAATTTATAGGCAGGGATAGTCATATTGGCGACGATGATGTGGTCGGTGCGGAAACCTAGCGGCACATGACGTAAGGCATAAATTGTTCGGAGTAATAGCCCGCATCCGACCAATAAGATCAGAGACATCGCAATCTGCAGGACCACTAGCGAGGCGCGGGTTCGATATTGCATGACGCCCGCACTGCTTTGTGGACCACCCTGTCGCAGGGCGGGTTCAATCGGCGCTTTTGCGGCAACTATCGCGGGCCAGACGGAACAGAGAAGCGCGCTGACCACAGTCAATCCGACCAACAGGCCGATCACGGAGCTGTTCGCGTTCATCTGTTCGTGTATATGGAATTGTTGGGTCAGGCCGTGTTCAAAGAGCTTCAACATTAGCGTGGCGAGACCAAGGCCCAGCGCCGAGGCTATCGCGCTAAGTACGAGACCCTCGACAGCGTGCTGCTGCACAATGCGCCACCGGCTTGCTCCTAGCGCGCCACGCAAAGCAATCTCCCGCTGTCTCGCAGCAGCGCGCGCGAGCATCAGGCTGGTGCCATTGACGCACGCGATAAGCCATAACACGCCGGATGCTCCGAAGAGAGCCAGCAGGGCTTTTTCCAGGTCGCTGCTTACGAGCGAATCGTCGTACCTCTGCAGTTGGACGGACGTGACCAGTTCGCGGTCGTAGGGGTCGGCGTATTCCCTGGCAACGTCGGGCTGGATCGCCTTGAGCTCTGATTCCGCACTTCGAAGAGTCACATCCGAATTCAACCGCGCGATGACCTGGTAGTCCGGGGTTTCATTTCTTTTTCGAACCGCATCATCGTCTCCGATGACGATCGGCATCCAGACGAGTGGGATGGCTGCGCCGAAGGGGAACGCGAACGCGCGTGGCATTACGCCGATCACGACAAGCGACTTTCCGTTGAGCTTGACTATCTTACCGAGGATGTTCGGGTCGCTGCCGTAAGTGGTCCTCCATACAGGATCGCTGAGGATGAGAGTGTTGGCCTCTCCAGCCAGGGCCGAGCCATCGCTCTGTCCGTCGAAGTTGCGACCCATCGCTGGATGCACCCCCAACACCGCGAATAGATTGGCGCTCACCTGCGGAGCGTTGACCTTCGCCGATCCTGTATCGCCGTCGAGGAAGGAAACATGTTTATCCGATTTATAGAACGCAATCTCTTTCAGAGAGTGGCTGCGCTGATGCCACTGTTGCAGATCGAGGAAAGGGGCACCGAATTCAACCGCACCCTTCTTGCCTGACTCTTTGATTTCGACCAACTGACGCGAGTCTTTGTAGGGGAGTGGGCGCAGGAGGACATGATCAACTACAGTAAACATTGCGGCGGTTGCGCCGAGGCCGAGGGTAAGGGTTGCGATTACGGTGATGGTGAAAACGGGCGATCGACTCAACTGCCGGAACGCATATTTCAGGTCTTGTCCGAGGCGCTCGAGCCAGACCCATCCCCAAGCCTCGCGGGTTACGTCTTCTATCAGAGCGACATTGCCGAACTCCCGCCTTGCTGCAGCGTTTGCCTGCTCAGCGGATTCGCCGCGGTCTTTCCGGTCCTGGATG
>JAOAPP010000784.1 GCA_025462985.1 Bryobacterales bacterium
TGGACGCCGAAGTTTTTGCCTGGCTTTACGATGACTCTCGACGTCTATCAACTCTTCACCACGGCGTTAATATTGGATTCTGTTTCGTCCGCGCAGGCCTTCTTGACCGAGAACGGCAATAGCATCCTGCGTGGCGACCCGGTGCCGGCGTTTGTGGATACGGATGGTTGCGGCCTCGGTATCCCCGGGGCGGGAGGGGGGCCGGCACTTGGCGTCTCGCGCAATGCGGACGGCTCGCTCAACTGCATTGACGCTCGGACAGGTAACGCAGGTAAGCGCCATGTCACGGGTATGGATCTCACGGCGGTCTACGAGATTCCGACCGAACGCTGGGGTAAGTTCACCTTCTCTGGTGGCTGGAACCACTTCTTTACTTGGAAATCATCGCCGTTTCAGGGGGCATCCTTCATCAGTTTCCTGGGCAACTATAACAACAGTACCGCGCCCTTGGCTCCGGGCGCGATTCCATGGAACAAGGGATTCCTTCGCGGCGAATGGGAGTGGCATCACTTCGACTTCGTCGCCACGGGTAACTACGTCGGCGACTTCCGTGATGACCCGGCCTTTGCCGGCAATAACAAAAACACGGCCTTCTACCTGCTCAACGGCAGAGGCTCGGTTCGCAACGTTCCGAGCTACATCACCCTCGACATGCAGTTGAGCTACGAGTTCGTCAAGCCGCCAACGGAACCCGCTCCGTATGTGAAGGAGTCCAAGGACAGCAAGAACGCGCCTGTGACCGAAGCCGCGACGGCCTCGATCTGGCAGCGGATCCTGTGGGGCACCCGGCTTACGGTCGGCGTCAACGACGTCTTCGATCGCTTTCCGCCATCGGTTCTCGGAGCGTTTAACGACAACTACGATACGTCGCTCTACACGATCCGTAACCGTTACTGGTACGTGAGCCTGACCAAGAAGTTCTAAACAGAACTAGAGTAAGAATTCATTAGGCGGGTGGCAGCAATGCCACCCGCCTTTTGCTTTCCCTCGTCCGAGAACCTGATCGCAGCCATGGAGCGTAAGCTTGTTTTCGACGCTCTTTTGATTTATCAGACGTAGTATGGCGACGCGTACATTGTCCCCGGCACAATCTTCCGCGTCCCGGGTTCCAGAAGGGGGCGCCTCACGGCCGCAGCCGGCTGCGAAAGCATCACTCTGGATTCTCGATCGATGGCGCGATCTTCTCCTGTTCGTCGGAACGCCCGTATTGCTTATCCCAATCTTCACCGCCGCTCAGGCCCGCTGGAGCGCGCAGGACATCTTTCTTTTTGTAGGCGCCTTCGGAGCAATGGGTCATCACCTGCCTGGCATGATCCGCGCCTACGGCGATCGGGCGTTGTTTCGCCGGTTCCGGACTCGGTTTATTGTTGCTCCCCTCGCCCTGCTGGCGGTCTGCATCTGGTCGTCGGTTTATAATATCCAGGCGATCCAGCTGGTAGCCCTCTCATGGGGAATCTGGCATGGCATGATGCAGACGTACGGGTTCTGCCGGATTTATGACGCGAAGGCATCGGGCAAGGCTACGGGTCGCGCCCGCACGGATTTGGCGCTGTGTTTCGCGTGGTTTCTTGGCGCCGTGCTGCTCTCGCCGATGCGCTTTCGCACCTGCCTCGATCTTTATTACGAAAGCGGCGGACCGGTAGTGCCGCCGGCCTTGATAGTTGATCTGCAGTATGGGGTGGGGTTTGCGCTCGCTGCCGTAACCGCACTCTTCCTATGGAGACAATGGAGGGATTGGAAGACCGCCGGTGTCGTGAGTCCGATCAAAATCACGTTGCTGGTTAGCAGCATAGGCTTCTGGTGGTACTGCAACAACGGCGTGCAAAACATTCTCGTCGGCATTGCGCTCTTCGAAGTCTTTCACGATGTGCAGTACCTCGCGATCGTCTGGATTTACAACCGGGCTCGCGTCGAGCGCGACGAAAGCATTCGCGGATTCATGAGGTTCGTTTTTCGGCGCAGCGGTTCGCTCATCGGTGTCTACGTGGGACTCGTTCTGGCCTACGGATCTATCGCGCTCACCACCTCCGGAGTTACAGTCGAAGCGATCAAGCATGCCCTGATCGGCGTGGTGACGGCCTCCGCTCTGCTCCACTTCTATTACGATGGTTTTATTTGGAAGGTTCGTGAAAGTCAGACGCGGACCATGCTCGGGATTGACTCGAGTGGCGCAGCAACGCTGCCGACGCCGCGCACGTGGCCTATGTGGGTAAAACACGGCCTACGCTGGGCAATCTTGGTAGTCCCGGTAGCGGCGATTTGCGCCGCCCAGCTTGGTGGCCGAGTAGTGCCTGCGGTCGAGCGCACGGCAAAAGTCGCAGAGGTCCTGCCGGCGGATCCGCAGGCCCAGCTCAATTACGGCAAGGCGCTCCATGAGGCTGGGCGCTTGGAGGAGGCTATTGAGCGGTACCAAAACGCACTCTCGCGAAATCCAAAGCTGGCCGAAGCAGAATATTACTTGGGCTTCGCTTGGACCCAGCTTGCTGATCTGGACCGGGCAATTGAGCACGAGCAGCGCGCAGTGGCACTCGAACCTGGGAACGCGAGA
>JAOAPP010000543.1 GCA_025462985.1 Bryobacterales bacterium
TCTCCAGATGAAACGTTTGTGGAAACATGTCGACCATGTGAGTCTCCGCGATGTTATAACCAGCCGCGACCAATGACTTCAGGTCTCGGGCCAGAGTCACGGGGTCGCAAGAGACGTAAATGATCTCCGGGGGCGAAATCCGCGCCAACAGGGCGCAAACCTCTGCTCCTACGCCTGTTCTGGGAGGATCCATCACGATGAGTTCCGGTCGCTCCCGCTGTACCACCGCGCTTCGCAAAAACTCTACGGTTGTGGTTTCCACAGCACGCTTGCCGGGTCCTTTGAAAGACCTGGACAGATCATTTCCAGCCGCTTCAACCGCGATTACCTGGTGAAAGGCTTTTGCAAGTATTCGCGAAAACAATCCGACGCCGGCATATAGATCCCAGGCGACGGCGCCTCCTCGCCCAGCGGTTACAATTTGGACGAGCTCATCGACAAGGAAGCGGTTGACCTGGAAAAGGCCGCCCCGGCTGATCCAATAGTCTTCACCCGCTACGGAATAGTTCAATCCATCTGCGCCCCACTTCTCAAGCGGACGTGGGCTTCGTGCTCGCCGCTGGGTCTCTGAAGAGGGAACCAGCGAGACGTCCGCCCCCGTTAGCTCAGGTACTAGCTCCTTCATGCGTTTGCAAAGTGCATCAAACCCAGGCTGAGCCTTCCGCACAAAGAGCGTCATCTGCAGTTTCTTTTCATCGCCCGTGGCGAAGAACTCGACCTCGACGGCAGCGCGAAGCAGGCGCCCCGTCGTGGAGCTTTCCGCAGCAACCTCCAGCAGCGCCTTGGCTCCGCGCAATACCAGAGGAGCCGAGATTGGGCACTCGTGGATGGCAAGAAACTCTTTCGACCCGCGCTTGTTATAACCGACTCTCAGGGTTCCTTCCAACTCTGCAATTCGCAGGCGTGTTCGATTCCTGTAGGCCCAGGGTTCGCCGGTATGTGTCCGTACCGCTGGCAGCGCCATTAGTCCCGCGCGCTCCAGAGTCTCTTGCAGAATCGCAACCTTCATTTGCACCTGCGCGGCATACGTGGCGTGTTGATAGTGGCATCCGCCGCAATGGCCGAAGTGGGGACAGCGTGGCGGAACGCGATCTTTGGAGGATTTCACGACCTCGATCAGTGAAGCCTCTCCAAAAGTTTTTTTTTGTTCAAGCAGGCGAGCTTGAACAAGCTCTTCCGGTAGCGTGAAGGGGACAAACACAGCCTTGCCCGCACCTTCGCCTTCGGTCGGATGAGCCAGTCCCGAGCCACCGTACACTGCTTTTTCAATTCGTAACTTCATCCGTGGCTCATATAAAAAAGGCTGAGCCTGGGTAATTTGCGCATCTCGAGCATTCTCTTCTGAAGAAACTGTTGCTGAACCTGCTTGATCTGCACCGCCTGCATCTTGCTGCGATAGGGGGCCAGTTCCCTTGCCGCCTGCTCCCGCAATGTCACGAGCTCCTCGTCCGGCGCTGACGTCAGGAGAGCCGCGAACATTTTCTCTTCGAGCACACTGAGCGTTCGGTCGAGTTCCTCGAGCGATTGTGCTGGTTCAGTGCGCAAGCCTACGGCGAGAGCCTGTAATCGGCCAGCGACTTCAATAGCCACCGCGTCGGCTGGAGGATTCAGTGTGGCCGCCTCAATCGCACCGGAATTTTGTTCCAGATATCGGCTCACCCGTTCGGTTTCGAAGCCGCTTTCCATCGCCTCTGTTCCCGCGGCTGGCGCAGCGCCGACCGACGCCTCCATCGCTTGTTCAACAGCTTCCATTACGCTCTGCGCACACCATGCCAGACCATTCACTTTGCGCATTCTGCCGAAGGAACGCACTGCCTTCGCATCATATTTGTCGAAAGCGTTGTCGATGCCGCGCAGCACGGCCTCCAACGGAATACCAGCCTCCCGCCAGGTTTCGATCAAAGCCCAGTCCAGCGTGGACAGCATCAGCAGCGAGCCGCGCCGCTGCTGAAACCGCTCTTCGATCTCGGTAAAGTAGTTGAAGTAGTTCTGCATGCACTCTTCTACAGCTTAAGCCCGCGAAGTCGAGCCTGCCAAAACTAAGCTCCACGCTTCCTGTGCCGATCCAGATTGCGTTCGTAGATGAGGCGCAATCCGGTCAGGGTCAGCATCTCGTCTACTGCGTTGATGTGCTTGGATCCTGCCGCAATCAGCTTCGCAAGACCGCCTGTGGCCACAGTCCTGGTTCCGGAGCCAAGTTCGGCGATCATGCGTTCGAGGATGCCGTCGACCAGGCCGATGTAACCGTAGTAAAGACCAATCTGGATGTTGTCGACGGTCCCGGTTCCGATCACCTTGGAAGGCTTCTTGATATCAACGCGGGGAAGACGTGCCGCTCGGGAAAACAGCGCATCCGCGGAGATGCCGAGGCCGGGAGCAATTGCGCCCCCGAGAAACTCCCCCTTCTTTGAGAGTGCATCGAACGTAGTCGCGGTACCCATATCCACCACGATGCATGGGCCCCCGAAGCGTTCGAATGCCGCGACACAGTTAACGATGCGGTCGGCACCAAGCTCGGCAGGATTGTCCTTCAAGACTGGAATTCCGGACTTAATGACGGGTTCCACGAACATAGGCTTTACTTAGAAATAAAGCTAACATA
>JAOAPP010000013.1 GCA_025462985.1 Bryobacterales bacterium
AACTTGACGCCGATCCCAAACTCGCGAAGATGCTCAAAGCAGCGTAATGGCATTTGCAGCCTGAGCGATCAACTTGTCCTTAACTGACAACCGGCTCGCCGACCGCCGACACTTCGGGAACACGGCACTCTTTATGTACCGCCCGCACGGCGCGTTCCAGTCCATCCAGGCGGACAACCATCGCAATCGTGAGTTCGCTCGAACCCTGGGAGATAACAATAATGTTGATATTCTCGCGGGAAATCGCCGTGAACACGCGCCCGGCAAGGCCCGGGATACCGCGCATTCCTTCACCGACCACAGCCAGCAGCCCAACATTCTCGTCCACTTCAATAGGCTTCAGATACCCGTGCGCAAGTTCGAGAGTAAGATTGCTCTCCAGCGCTTCAAGAGCCACCGGAACATCTGTCTTCCTGATCAGAAAGCAAAAACTCTGCCGGTAACTCGAACTGCTGAAAACCAGGATCTCGACATTCGCAAGAGCAAGCGCATCCAGGCTGCGCGCCATCAGGCGAGTCCCGCTCAGCGAAGCCGAAGGCTCCATTGAAACAAGCGCGACATTCGACATTGAAGTCACAGCGCGCACGCCCTTCGGTTCATCAAAGTGCGAGACGATCTTGGTCCCAGGCTTTCGGCGATCGAAGCTGTTTTTGCTCCAGACCGGAATCTGCTTCTCAGCCAAAGGCGCAAGCGTTCGGGGATGCAGAACCTTGGCCCCGTTGTAAGCCAGTTCCGCGGCCTCCGAGTAAGTCACCTCATGCAGAATCGAGACGTCTTCCACCAGACGAGGATCGGCGCTCATAATGCCGTCCACATCGGTCCAGATCCAAAGCTCCTCAGCATCGAGCGCGGACGCGAGAATCGAAGCGGAAAAATCGGACCCGCCCCGGCCCAGAGTGGTCGGGCGGCCATCGGCGGTCGCGGCGTTGAATCCCGTAACGACAGGCAGCACTCCCGCTTCGAGCAGCGGGACCAGTTTCTCCGCACACTTAGCAATCGTCGCCGGCATCAACGGAGACGCATTGCCGAACACCGCATCCGTCACAATCACTTCAGCGGCGTTCACCGAGCGGGCCCGCACGCCTATCGATTCCAGATGAAACGACAGCAGGACAGAAGAAAGGCGCTCGCCCACTGCCACGGCTTCGTCCACCGAGCGCGGCGGCCGCTCGCCCAACATCGCAATTCCGTTTGTGATGCGTTCGAACTCAGCAACAAGCGACCGGATCGCATCGGAAGCGGCGGCGCGCAGCGCTGCGGAGCCGGGGCCATCCAAAAGCTGCTCGCATGTCGCCAGATGCTGGTCGAGAAGTGTCTTCACATTCGTCTCGATCACGGATCGGTCGCCAAGCTCTGCGCGCCGCATCGTCTCCAGCAGCAGATCGGTAACTTTTGACATGGCCGAGACCACAACCACTAAGGGCCACTGCTTGCCATGTTCCGCAATGATGTCCGCCGCAACGCGCATACGCTCGGCGCTTCCCATGCTGGTCCCGCCGAACTTCATGATGAGAAGATTCTTCATCGGATCGCCTCCTTCCCGTTAGAGATGCGCGACCTTACCAGGCTCAATATCACTTCTTCTACCTCGTCAATCGAAAGCCCTGTGGTGTCCACCAACTGGGCATCCGGTGCTTGCATCAATGGCGCTTCCGCACGGGCCCGATCCTGCTGGTCGCGCCGGTTCAGCTCAGCGGCCACATCATCTCGATGTACTGCATCTCCCTGCTCCTGGTGTTCCAACGCGCGGCGGCGGGCGCGCTCTTCGGGATGAGCATCCAGGTAAATCTTCACCTGCGCCTTCGGAAACACCACCGACCCGATATCGCGGCCTTCCATCACGACGCTGGTCTCCTGCGCCATTCCCCGCTGAATCCGCAACAGCGCGCGCCGCACTCCGGCAACTGCGGAGACCTTCGATGCCGCAGCCGACACCTTCCCATCGCGGATCGCCTGTGTAACGTCTTCACCGTTCAGTCTGATGTCACCCGTCTCCGGATCAAGCTCGATATCGGCCTCTTTGGCCAGTTGCTCCAGCCGGTGCATGTCGCTCATGTCCACGTTGAGCCGAAGCGCCCACAGTGCCACCGCGCGGTACATGGCTCCCGTGTTGATGTAGAGGAAACCGAGCCTCTTCGCGACCCGCTTCGCGAGCGTGCTCTTGCCGGCACCACCCGGCCCGTCAATCGCGACGATGATTCTCTTATCGCTCATTGCAGGTTCTTCGTAGAAAGCAGCGGCTCGAACTCGTCTTTGTAGATGGTCCCGGCCTTCATCACGAAACGTACATGCTGCAGTTCTTCGACATTGGCCCGCGGATCGCCGCTCACGGCAATGACGTCGGCGTAAGAGCCGGCCCTAATCACGCCCGCTTTGCCCTCCTGATTGAGCAAACGGGCAGCCTCGACCGTGGACATTCGGATGGCATCGATCGGCTTGGCCCCGAACTCCACCATCGTGGCGAACTGCTTGGCGTTGTCGCCATGCGGATAAACTCCGCCGTCGGTACCGAACGCCAGTGGCGCACCCGCAAGGTACGCCTTCCGGAAATTGCTTCGCTGCAGCTTGCCAACCATCTTTTCCTTCTCAATGGACTCGGCCAGCATACCGATCTTCGGACCTTCCTGGAGAATGTAGGAGTCGTTATAGATATCGAAGACCAGGTACGTGTGATGCTGCTTGGCCAACGCGATTCCTTCGTCATCGATGAGGCTGGAGTGCTCAATGGAATCGATGCCGGCCTTGATGGCATCCTTGATAGCTTGCGTTCCATGCGCGTGAGCAGCCACTTTCCGCCCCAGCTTATGAGCCTCTTGCGCAATCGCCTGCATCTCTTCGAAGGTGTACTGCTCGGCTCCCGGCAGATCGCCTTTGGACAGCACGCCACCCGAAGCGCAGACCTTGATCACGTCGGCGCCGTACTTCACCACCTCGCGTACTTTTTGACGGGCGGCCCAGGGACCGTCCGCCACGCCGGACTCTGTGAAATGAAACTCCGGAGCAAGCAGATTGTCATCGCAATGCCCGCCCGTGATTCCAAGCGGCGGACCCGAAACATACATCCGGGGTCCCGGAACTTCACCCGCATTGATGCCGTCGCGCAGAGCCACATCGCTGTACCCCGCGGCACCGACATTCCGGACGGTAGTGAAACCTGCAAGCAACGTGATCCGGGCATTACGCACTCCAGTCACAGTGCTTCGGGGAACCGACACGCCCAGCGATGTATAGCCCGCATCTTTCGGATTCGCCGTGAGGTGGTCGTGAACGTCAATCAGCCCTGGAAGGCAAAAGCCATTCGAGAGATCTACGCGCGCGGCCCCGGACGGGATTTTCGCTGCATCGGAACCCGAAACGATCTCTTTTACCAGCCCATCCTGCGTGACAATCACGGCATCATTTGTGACAACGCCGCTCTCGGGATTGAGAAGCGAACCGCAATGAACAGCGGTAACACCTGGATGCGCGAATGCAGCGGCGGACGATAAGCATGCAAATACACCAAGAAC
>JAOAPP010000033.1 GCA_025462985.1 Bryobacterales bacterium
AAAAGAGCCAGCGCTTCTCGTGGGACGCAATGGTCCCGAGTGTCTACTTCCATCCTCCATTCATGTCAGAGACTTGCACGGTAGTGACCTAGCTTAACTTCGGAATCCAGGTAAAGGTTGCCAAACAGTGGAGAAGGCGCCAGTGCTGCGCTTGGGACGCTATGGCGGGCTTCGTGTTCCTGGCCTTTTCATGATCGTCCCGGCTATCGACTCGCCCAGCCGTTTCTTCGACCAGCGGGTGCGGGTCACCGCTGTGAATGCGGAATCCGCCCTCACCCGGGACACCGTCCCGGTAAACGTGGATGCCATCGTGTTCCGGGTCGTCTGGAGCGCGGAGAAATGCATCCTGGAAGTTGAAGACTTTCAGCGCTCCATCGCAATGAGCGCGCAGACGGCGCTCCGGGAGTCGATCGGACGCCACGAACTCGCCCAGATGATCACCGAGCGCGAGATTCTTGGCCGGGAACTTGAAAAGATCCTGGACGAGAAGACCAATCCATGGGGCATCACGGTGCAGTCGGTCGAAATCCGAGAAGTTCACATTCCGCCTGCCCTCGAAGACGCCATGTCGCGCCAGGCGCAAGCCGAGCGTGAACGCCAGGCCCGCATCGTCCTCGGCACGGCCGAATCGGAGATCTCGGAGAAGTTCGCCGAAGCTTCAGCGCTGTACACGAACAACCCCGCCGCTCTTCACCTGCGGGCCATGAACATGCTGTACGAAGCCATCTAAGGAGAAGGGTTCCATGGTGATCGTGCCGTCGTCGGCGGTTGAGAGCATGAATCTGGGTGGCATCATGGGAATGACCTCGCTCGCAAAACGTCAGGATTAGGTACGACACCGGTTGTGCACTCGGAGCAGGAGGGGAACTCTCGAGCGCAAAAAGGCCCTGTTTTGGGCCGAAAACTCATCTTCATTGACGCCTCAATGCGCCCGCGTTAGCCTGAGAACATGGAGCCGAGTGTAGATCTTTATCAACCCTCGCGGATGTACGCCCGCGCCGGTTGGGCAGCCTTCGCAGGCTCCCTGGTTTGTGTTCTCTGCGGTCTTGGAGCACCTCTGGCGTTTATTCCCGCGTTTCTCTGTTTCCTGACCGGGATCGCGCTAGCCTGGCTCGCAACCAGGCCTATCATCCGCGTCTCTGTCGGCCAGTTCAACATCGGCGAGCGTGCTATCGCGTGGCGTGAGGTTCGCGAAATCAACAGCCGTTTCACCTCTCCCCTCGTCGTCCACGTCAAGCTGACAAATGCAAGGAACAAGCTGCTGGTGTTTCCCGGTGAGCCGGAGCGGATCGCCCGCCTCATGTACCAGCTTCGCCGCCGCTCCTACCTCGCCAGCTTCGACGGCGTCGGCTACCGGGACTACTGGCTCTGGTCAAGCGTCACGGACGCCGACAACGAGGAAAATGGGCTCGGCACCCCGGTTCGGATGGTAAGCACAGAGGACGAGCAGGAAATTGAACGCATTTTCCAGAAGCTGAAGAGCGTCGGTCGTTCCGATTCTCGCAAGGACGACGCGACGTCAAACAGGGACTAATCCTGGCCGTCTCGCTGCTGCGAAGCTCAGGTCGCCTCCGTGACCGGCTGGTCTTTTCATCGCTCGGCTTTCTCCTGCTCTTGGCAATTGCCTGGTTTTTCCGAACGCCCGTGCTTGCCGCGGCCGGGGCCGCCCTGATTGAGGACGACGGCCCCCGCAGCATGCAAGCCGCTGTCGTGTTGGGCGGAGACCAGGACTGTGCACGCCTCATGAAAGCCGCCTCACTGGCGCAAGCAGGATACGTGCCGTTTGTCGTGGTCAGCGGCCCGGAGGCGTTCGGCGCTCATGAGTGCGATTTGACGATCAACTACGCTGAACGTAAGGGATTCCCTGCGGTGCTGTTTCGACCCTATCCCAACGACTTCACTTCCACTGAGTCCGAGGTTCAGGGCATCGGCAAATACTTGAGGGCCCATGGAATTACGCGCGTCCTGCTGGTCACAAGCAACTACCATACTCGCAGAGCGGCACGCCTGTTCAGGCGCAAGAATCGTGAGCTGGAAGTGCGGGTTATTCCCGCTGCCGATCGATATTTCACTCCCCAGACCTGGTGGCAAAGCCGCGAAGGCCGGAAGACATTTCTGCTGGAATGGACCAAAACTGTGGCTTCGTGGGTTGGAGCTTAAGGTTTGGAGCTTAGATGGTTGGGGCCTGACGTAGTTTGAAGGTAGGAATGCTGAAGTCGCTCGCAACATTGTGGCCGTACATGAAGCGCTATCGCGGCGGCCTGGCTCGCGGCATCGGTGCGCTTGTCACGAAGGATTTACTGGCCGCAGCGCAGCCGATTGTGATCGGCTGGGGAGTGGATTCGCTCACCCACGGTTTCAAACTGCGGATCGTCATGCAGTTTGCCGCGGCGCTCGTCGGCTTGTCCCTTCTGAAGGGCGTGTTTCAGTACTGGATGCGGGTCATCATCATCGGTATCTCCCGCGACATCGAATTCGATCTACGCAACGATCTGTTCGGCTCCCTGGTCCGGCTTTCACAGGACTTCTACTCCCGGTTTCGAACGGGTGACATCATGGCGCGCAGCACCAACGATCTGAACGCGGTCCGAATGATGCTGGGCCCCGGAGTCATGTACTGCAGCGAGACCATGCTGATGCTGGTGCTGGCCGCTGGAGTCATGCTGCACACCGACCCGCGGCTGACCCTGCTGGCACTCTCCCCGGCCCCCCTTGTATCCGTCGCGGTGATCCTGTTTGGCCGACGCATTCATACCCGCTTTGAGCAGATTCAGAAGATGTTCTCCGACATCAGCAGCAAAGTCCAGGAGAACCTGTCGGGCGTCCGCGTCATCCGCGCTTACGCGCAGGAAAGCGCCGAGGTGCGCCAGTTCGAGGCCCTGAACCAGGACTACATCCGCGAGAACATCGGATTGGCCAAGATCCAAGGGATGTTCATGCCCTTGCTTCAGGCACTCATAGGAGTCACCTTTCTGCTGGTCCTTTGGGGAGGCGGCAGGCAGTTGCTTCAGCATCGAATCAGCCTGGGCAGCTTCGTCATGTTTAACACCTACATGGGCATGCTGATCTGGCCGATGATCGCCTTCGGCTGGGTCGTCAACCTGATGCAACGTGGAACCGCTTCTCTCAACCGCATCAACGAAATCCTGCATGAGCAGCCAAGCATCAGAAGGCCGGCGGTCGAGAACCTGGTGGATGCGGAAGCCGTTGGGAGCGACATCCGATTTACAGACGTGAAGGTAAACTTCGGAACCAGGGCCGCCCTGGACAATCTGAATCTCACGATTCGCGAAGGCGAGACCGTAGCCATCGTGGGGCAAACAGGAAGCGGAAAATCAACTCTGGTCAACCTTATTCCGCGCTTGCTGGATGTCACCGGTGGGAGCGTCGAAATCGGCAGGACAGACGTGCGGCGCCTCGATCCCGAGCGGTTGCGCGATCAGATTGGTTTCGTGCCGCAGGAAACCTTCCTGTTCAGCGCAACTCTTGCCGAGAACATCGCGTGGGGCGTGCCGGACGCCAGCAAAGAACAGATTACCTGGGCGGCTCGGGTGGCCGGACTTGCTTCGGACATCGAGGGCTTTCCTAATGGACTCGGCACGATGCTCGGCGAGCGGGGCCTCACGCTTTCGGGCGGCCAGAAACAACGCACGGCTATCGCCCGGGCGATCCTTCGCAATCCTCGCATCCTGATTCTCGATGACGCACTTTCGAGCGTAGACACCATCACGGAAGAGAAGATCCTGGCCGAACTCGCTGCGGTCATGCGGGACCGCACCACCATCCTCATTTCCCACCGCGTCTCAACGGTCCAAAACGCGGACAGAATTGTCGTGCTGAGTCATGGCAAGGTAGTCGAATCGGGAACGCATCTCGAACTGCAGGCGCTCGGCGGGTATTACGCCGATCTTTACCAGAAGCAGTTGCTTGAAGAAGAGTTGGAGACAATCTAGGTCATGGCGAAGTATTCCATCACAAGACGGCGACTGCTGGAAGGCGCGCCGGGCGTACTTGCTCTGGGCGTCACAGCCCGATCGGTGGCTGCACAAGAGTACCGCATATCCGGCGCAGACCTGAAACTCGGCGTGGCTTCGTACTCATTCCGGAAGTTCTCCCGGCAGCAGGCCATCGCCATGATGAAGGACTTACGCACGCCCTACCTGAACGTCAAAGATTTCCATCTGGCGCTAAACAGTACGCCCGAACAGATCGACGCGGCGAAGAGCGAGTTTGCCGCCGCCGGAATCACCATCGTCGGAATTGGAAACGTCAGCTTTCCGAAAGACGATGAAGCGGACATGCGCAGCAAATTTGAGTATGCGAAGAGGCTGGGCGCGCCAGTGATCGTCTGTGCACCAACCGCGGTCACGCTGCCGAAGCTCGGTAAATTCGTCGCGGAGTACAACGTCAAAATTGCTGTTCACAACCACGGGCCGGAGGACCACAACTTCCCCACGCCGCAAAGCGTATTGAAGATCGTGCGGGACATGGATCCACGCTGCGGCCTCTGTATTGATGTTGGCCATACCGCGAGAACGGGTGTCGACGTGGTGGAGTCAATTGCCGAAGCAGGCCCCCGGCTGTTGGATATGCACGTCAAGGATCTGGCCGATATGCGGGTGAAAGAAAGCCAGGTTCCGGTCGGCCAAGGAAGGATGCCCTTCCCGGAGATCTTCACCCAGTTGATCAAGATGAAGTACTCAGGTTCCGTAAACCTGGAGTATGAAATTGAAGACAGCAACCCAATGCCCGGCATGAGAGAAAGCTTCGGCTACATGCGCGGAGTGCTCGCCACCATTCAGGCGCTTGGCGCTCCCACCGCTCCCCGCCGGCCTGCGCCATCCGCACCAGGCGTATAGGCGTTCTCCAGCTCCGGGATGATGATCAGCGTCTCGGTCCCGTTTCCTTCTTTGCTGTCGATCCACAGCCGGTAAGTTGAGCCGAAGAGCACTTTCAAACGCTCGTTGACATTGCTGACGCCTACCCCTCGTTCCAACACGGTCCCGAGTTTCGACTCGGGAATGCCCACCCCGTCATCTTCGATTGAGATATGAAGCTGGGTATCTTCCACCCAGGCTTTCAGCCGTATGCTTCCGCCCTCCACCTTGCTCGCGAGGCCATGTTTGATTGAGTTCTCGATAATGGGCTGCAGAATCATGCTCGGAACAAGCCTGTCGAGCGCCGCCTCTTCGATGTCTTTCGAGAAGCGAAGTTTGCTTCCGAAACGGATCATCTCAATCGCCAGGTAATCGTCGATAAAGGAAATCTCCTCCCGCAGCGGCGAAAGGTTTTCCGACTTTTTCAGGAGTCGGCGCAAGATACTGGAGAGCTTGTAAACCATGCTGCGGGCGCGATCGGGATCGATGCGAATAAGCGTGGCCACCGAATTCAGCGTGTTGAAGAGAAAATGAGGGTTGATCTGATTGGTCAGCGCCGCCAGGCGAGCCTCCACCAGAAGAGCCCGCTGCATCTCCAACTGGCGTTCCGCGCGGAAACTGCTCCAGACCCGGATGGGAAGTGACACCGCAAATAGCGTTGTCACGGCGGAAGCGCCCAGCACCGCCGGAGTGAGCGGCTCCTTCCCAGCGAACAGAAAGAACGTCCCATGCTGGGTGAAGCCGAGCCAATAAAGCCCCCAGCGCAGAAGCTCAGTAACGATCACCAGGGCATTGCAAGTGACGTTGAACGCCGCGCGCTCTACTACTCGCCGCTGAATGGCGTTCCGGTTCAAGCGTAAGATCTGGCGCAAAAGGCGGTACAAATTCAAATCCACAAATGGCGAGAAGTACCAGATATCGTCTTTTTCGGGAGCCATGTCGTGCATGAGAGCGCCAACGAGTCCGGCCGCAGCATACAGGGGCATGGACATGTAGTTGCTGTCGAACATGTCTGGAATTGCGACACAGATTCCGGTGATCAACGCGCTCACGTATCCGCCCAACATCCCCGCCATGACACTCCCTTCGAGCGCGAGGTCAAGCGCCGGATAGGTGTTGTGACTGAGGATCCGTATCTCTGCCCCGGCGCCAAAGAGCAAAGAAAAGATAAACGCAAGCTGAAGCCGGTCGGCCACTGTTCGTTCATCTTGCAGCAGAATGGCCTGAATGCGCGCAAACCGCATGAGAATACTTGCGATGGACGTAGCGACCGCCACTTTAATGAGGAGCGCAGCTATCTGGGGTTGAGTAAGCATTCAGGTTGGGCTGCGGTGTGAAAGCAGGCGTCGCTTCTATAATAAGAGAAGAACTCGCGCTTATCGCAGTCCGTAGATGCCTACCCGAGACGTGAGCGAACTGGAACAATATTGTCAGATTTTGAGCTCAACAAAGTAGCTGAAGCCGACTTCCCTAGCAGTTTTGGGCACTTTCGCATTTATGGATTTGAGGGGTTGCGTTCCGGCGGCAAAGAGGAAGCCCTCGCCCTGCGAATGGGAGACCTGTCCCCGGAAAACGGACCTGTACTGGTCAGGATTCATTCGCAATGCTTAACGGGAGATGTACTTCACAGCCTCCGTTGCGATTGCCGGGCACAACTGGAGCTGGCCTTGGACCAGATCGCCGCAGAAGGCCGTGGATTGCTGATCTACGAGCATCAGGAAGGTCGGGGAATAGGCCTGCTCAACAAACTGCGGGCTTATGAACTACAGGATGGTGGTCTGGATACCGTTGAAGCCAATGAGAGCTTAGGTTTTGACGCGGACCTACGGGATTACCGGTTGCCAGCAGCCATTCTCCAGTTTTTTGGCATCACAAAGGTAAGACTGCTCTCGAACAATCCGGAGAAGCTGGCCGCCTTGCGCAATGCGGGCATTGCGGTCGTGGAGCGAGCGCCAATTATCGTACCTCCGCTCGAAACAACGCTCGAATACCTCAAGACAAAACGAGAAAAGATGGGACACCTGTTCTAAAGGGGAACGGGTCCTTCCCCCGGCCGCGATCGGCCTTGGGAAGGACCCGTTTGTTCACCTTGGTTACCTTGTCTTCGGCAACTCCGCCGGTTCGGAGTAGAACGAAGAAGAAGCAGCCTTGATGGTGTTCGACCAGCTGTCGGGCGCCACGACACTGAGAGCGACACCCGTGCGCAATCCCGTTGTATAGCCTGTGGCGAAGATGTTGTTGATCTGTGTCGCAGACACACTGGCGGGCGCTGTGAAGAGGCTTCCATTGATCGTGCCGCTCCCTTTAGTGACCTGGAACTGGTAGCTGACATCTTTCGCGTACCAGTTCACCGTATACAACTGAAGCGAACTTCCGGCAGCTACAGTTGTTTGTTGTTGCGTGTCGATCGCAAGGTGCGGAGCCGAAGCGTCTGGCGTAATAACCAGTCCATTCACAATCGGAATCGAGTGTCCGTACGAATTCGTGAGCACTCGAAGAGAAACGATCAGATTCGTATCGGAGACCACTGCCGGGATGTATTGTATTGAGGGCGTGCGGCACTTATGCCCGGAGGGTATACCGAAATCGTAGTTATGAGCGCCGATCTGGTTCTGCGCAACCAGGTTGATCGGCGCGCGAATCAGCCCGTTGTCGAACGTCGAGGTCGTGTCAAACGTACCGCTGCACATCGGCATGGCAGACATAACTCCGATTTTGTAGTTCCCGTTCGGAACATGGAATCGGTAGACGATATCGTCGCCCCACGTGTAAAGCGATGT
>JAOAPP010000063.1 GCA_025462985.1 Bryobacterales bacterium
ACGGAACGGACGACCGGGCGGCTGGCTGGTGCTCCTTGCGTTGTCTTGGGCGCTGGTAGTGGGTGTCACGCTGGGGCAGCAAACCAAGGCAACGCCTACAGAGGAAAATGCGAACCGAGCTGGAAGCCGGGCGCATCCGTAGCGACCATCCGCTAACGGGCTTCTGCTGGCGTGGGCCATCTCGGACCCCGCACATCTGGCTTGCGTCGCTCTTGGCTCGTGCTGTCGACGGTGATTTCCAGCGAGAGTCTTCTCCGCCCGCCTCCTGGGCCCTGACGTAGGCCTTCACGTCCGGATACGTGCGTACCGCGCCGCCATCGGCAGGACGGGTGGCGATCTCCAGAACCTTGCCTTCGCGGGTGCGGCGCAGGTAGCGGTTGTCGATGAACAGGTTGGGCTGCAGGCCCATCGCCTCCACGGGTTGCGGCAGGCGGGAGCCGGACATCACGTCGCGGCGATCGAGCGGTCGATGTCGGCCAGTTCAGCCGGGATGAGCCAGCTTTCGTAGAAGTGCCGCAGGTTGTGGATGTAGTCCTCGCCCTCGAAGATGCGGCCCGCCTGCTCCGGAAACAGCCGGAGGTAGGTCTGATTCCAGACGACGGTGCGGTCCTCCAGGTCGAAGGCGCACATGCCGACCTCGATGCTGTCCGTTCGCGCGGCCCGCCTTCTCCCATCTGCTCGCAGCCGTGGGCAACGGGCGTAAGCCCCTAGCTGCAAGGTTATCTACATTGGCTGGCCCTGATCCGCTTACCTCGGGTCGGGTCGGGGCGAGGTAATAGGATGCTGGTTGACCTGATAGCAGCGCGACTGCGCGACCGGGCTAATGAGAACCAAATCAGTTCCCTAAACATGTAGACTGTCCGTAGAAGACTTGCGGACGCGGGTTCGATTTCCGCCAGCTCCATCAACGATATCGGCAGGGCTCTTCAGTGGGATCGCTGAGCGGACTCCGGAACTGCCGGGCATCCAGCAAGGCCGAGGTCAGTCGCTAAACCCAAGGACAGCCACGAGCCCGCACAGGATTCCGAGCAGTAGAAGCCTGTAGCGCGGGCGGCCTTCAAGCGTGAAAAACACCAGAAAGGTCATGCGCCGGCACACTTCGGAGGAGCGCCCCTCACGACCAGTCACCCAATCGAGAGAATCCTGTTCGGTGTTCACCAGCCAACCTCCTGCACCGGCTATAGGCCAATAGTGAGCGACTTGTGCGGGGAGTATATGGCCGGTTGAACGAGGCGCCGAACGATTTGCACTCGCACCCCAAATATCCAGTGGAAGAACAGGAGCGGCATACTGCTTATTGATTTGGCGATCGCCTCGACGCAAATTACAGTCCAAAGAATAGGAGGGCCCGACATGAAGCACGTTCATAGGGCTAGTGGGAGATTGCATTGGTCGCAGTGCTCATGCGGCATGACGTACCTGGAATTGGCGCACCGAGCCGCGTGGATGCGCCTTTTTGTCGACCGTCGCCTGTTTTTCTGCAGGGCGTGTCGGCAGCGAATGCTGATCCGGACACCGGACCTGCGACGACCTCGCTGAAAAGTAGCGTTAGGGCCTCGGCGTTACTCTTTACGATGCGCGAGAAGGTAACGTGATAGAAAAAAGCCGAGAGGGACCGTTATTACGAGGGTGGCCAACAGTGCTGTCTCCTTCGAAAGCAGTCCGCCTTCCACCAAGACCCGGATTCCTAGTGCGCCGACGGCATACTGCAGCAGGTAGATCAATGGGAACCTCAGAAATGTCCGCCAAGTCGTTCTGACTTCGAACACGTAGCGCGTTTGCATAACATACGCCATGAGAATGCCAGCTACATACGCAATCGTGTAGGCCCAGACGTAGGGCATCATACGCAGGAGCAGCAAATAGCCTGCGTACGTGACGAGCGTGTTTGCCGCCCCCGATACGAGGAAGCGAATTAACGACTTCTTCAAGCTATCTACGAACGTCCATCGGGGACGATCCGGAGGAACTCGTCTTAGTCGCGGACGTAATCATCCAGACTAACAGGAGCAGGTGCGGGTCCATCGAAAAGCAGACACTCATACGTGGTTTTTTTGGACGTCATTTTCGACGCGGCTTGCGACGATGAAGCCAGGGCGCGACTTTGTGTTCTCGAAGGCTCTCCACACATAGCCCCCGATGATTCCCAGGCCGACCGTGTTCAAAGCGCCGAAGAATGCGACTACCAGCACGGTGCCGGCATAACCGGGAACATTGATGTTGCCTGCAAACTTTGCGGCCAGAACGACCGTGCCCAGGAGTACGGAAGAAACGAGGCCCAGGGTGCCGACGCCGAGGAGGAGGCGGATTGGCAGATCGGAGAATGCGAAGACGCTATCCGCGAGATAACGCATCTTGCGTCGCAAGCTCCAGGCGCTCTTTCCGTACGGTCGCGGGCGACGAACGTAGCTAACGTTCGCGCGTCGGAATCCAAGCCAGAAGAGCAGTCCCACAAGAGAAGTGTTCAGCTCGTCAAGCGCGATGAGATGATCCCGGAACGTCTGGTTGCAGCCAAACAGGTCGACACCGCCAGGCGGCAACTGCGGCTGGATGAGTCGACGGTACGCGCCCCAGAAGAGCGCCGATGCGATGCGAGAGCCCAGCGGATCGGCCCTGGCTGATCGTACTCCGACCACCACATCGGCCTTGTCGTCACGCAATTCCTTGAAGAAGTCCAAGACAGCCTCGGGTGGATCCTGCAGGTCGGCGGCCATCACGGCGAACAGCGGCCCGCGAGCTTCTGTCATTCCCGCGCGAATGGCGGCAAAGGATCCAAAGTTTCTCGATAAGGCTACAAGCACCCACCGAAAGGGCTGCTGGGGCAGGATGCCACGAAGCAAGGCATGAGAATCGTCCGGACTCCCATCGATGACGAAGACAACTTCCAGTCGCCCCTCGAGGGCTTCATTCGCCTCGACAAGCTGTTGCACGAGCTCGGGCAGGGATTCGCGGTTGCGGTAGACGGGGATTACCACAGAGTAGCCGGTGTCGCACTCCGGTCTTCGTCCCTCAAGCGGCAACGCCTTTGTCAGCTCCTGATCAGACATTGTGGTTCCCTGCCTTGCAGGCGTTGGTGATGTACGGGACCTCGGCATCGGTCAGTTGTCGAGCAAGGCAGCATGAGCGCCTGGATATAGGAGCCGGTTCACTCGCCGACTTGATCCTCCGCATCAGGACGTCCCCGTCGGGGGCTGCAGCGCGCTTAAGGTCGCCAAGAGGTGGTTCACGTGAGAATCCATGACGTATCACTAAATGTCCGCCCGACAGTATAGTGAGCGCCAATTGGGGGCTGGACGAGCTAGGCGGTGGGACGTGCGCCATCTCACGCCGGCCGCGATCGAATGGCCTCGAAATTTCTTTTGAGCCGCAGGAACGAGCGCTCAAAGAACTGGTAGGAAAGTGTGCCCAGGGCGATCGTCACCGCCAGCGAGACAACTGCGGTCAACCACCATGTAGCGGAAGCCGGGGGATTCCCGATCAAGGTCTGGGTGACCTTGGTGCCTATGGCGATCCCCACCAGGTGAAAAACGTACAGGCCGTACGAGATCTTCCCGAGATAGCGGAACGGGCGCACCTTCAGAAAGCCAAGCAGGGGTTCGTGCAACGCTGCCATCGTCACCGCGGCTGCGCCAATGGCAATGAACGAATACACGACGATCTGATGCGCGCCGGGCACCTGAATGGGCGGCATCAAAGCCGCAGAGAACAATGCACCTGTTCCCCCGACTACAAGTGCGGTCCGTGCAACGGGTCTTTCTGGATAACGCAAGGGCACGCCACCAAGGAGAGTCCCGAGTAGAAGCGCGTCCGCGCTGAAGACGGACGTCCACAGCAGTGGATGCCGCGCTTCTAGCAGAACTTCGACAGTACGGACCGCGATGAAGACGAGCCAACACCCCAGAATGCCTCGGAGCAGCGATCTGCTTGATCCTAGGAATCCAGCTAGTAGAAAAGGCAGCACCAAGTAGAACTGCTCTTCCAGCGATATTGTCCAGAGATGCGCGGCGAACGGGAGGTGGTTGTATCCCCGCAGACCCGCCAAGATATTGTCAGCGAAGAACATTAGTCCCGCGAAGCCTGGCCAGTCCACGCCGCGTTCCGAATGAAGCAGTAACTGATAGACCAGTACGCCGAAGCAAAACGAGAAATACAGAGGCCAAATGCGCAGCGCCCTGCGCACGTAGAAGTTGTAGATCGAAATAGTTCCGGTCGCCGACCGTTCCGCTTGGAGGATCGATGTCAGGAGGTAGGCGCTGAGGAAAAGAAAGAGATGAACTCCGATCCACCCGTGCTCGTGAAGCACGTGGAGAACAGGATTCGCCGGAGAAGGCAAGTGGTGGACGAACACCAGGAGGAAGGCGAAAAACCGCAATCCGTCAAGGGCAGGGAAGTAAAGGGTGCGCGGCACGGACGCGGCAACGTGCGCTCCTGGGCGCGCTACCCAGTCGGCGGTCAAAGGAGGCTGCGCAATGTCGATCGGAGCGCGGCCGTCCGCGTTGGCACGAAAATGGGCGTCGGTATGCATTCGGTTCTGAAAGGGCCGCGTTGAGATCCCGGCGTCGGGTCGAGTTGCCCACACGTCCGGTATGGCGAGTGAGGGGCCTTCATGCCCGGAGTTGGCGGCCAAAACGTAGTGTAAGAGCTCAGGTCAACCCAATCGTCAGGTGGTGTGAAACGGGCGACTCAGTGGATAAGATGAGGTTAGCTCCTCATTCAGTATCAAAAATGGCCAGCAGGGCCGTTGAGCTGCCGAAGGTTGCGAAGGAACAACGTGCGGGAGTTGGGCCATATTCCGGGGGCGCTTAGTACAACCCGCTCGTGTCTTGCAGTCCCGCTGGGAGGGTCGGCAGCAACCGCAGATGCATCAGTCCGATGATCGGAGGGGCTTCGGTCCCGAAGATTCCTCCCGTCATTGAGTTCCGTGCCTTCGGCATGTATGCTGCCACTCGGCTTGAGACAAGCCTCGGCCCTTTCGAGCGTTCTGCCCTGAGAAGCCACTCCCCCGCGGAACGGCTTTTGCGGACGCCCACTCTCCAATCCTCCATGAATACCAATAGTTCGCGCTTCGACGCCCTCCTTGCCTCACTGGCGCTGTTGTGCGGGGCCGGCGCCCTACTGGCCGCCATGCACTTCGCGCAGGCCGGTTTCGACCTTACCGATGAAGGCTATTACCTTGCGTCCA
>JAOAPP010000080.1 GCA_025462985.1 Bryobacterales bacterium
AAGTTTCTGCGACAAACCTTTCATGAATGGGCGCAGCATTCGATGAAGAGCTGCCGCTGGGCCAGGGTCTATTACGATCAGCTACGTACCGTCGGCAAGCGCCATCATGCCGCGCTTCGCGCCTTGGCGTTTAAGTGGCAACGAATTCTGTTCCGCTGCTGGAAAGACGGAGTCGCGTATGACGAATCAAAATACATCGCCAGCCTCAAGAAAAGGAACTCGCCTCTGAGTGCCTGGCTTCCCGAATGAGGATGTGCACAACATGTGGAAGCCGCTAAGTCCTCTGTGAAAAAGACGGCCCCCAGTGGCTTGACTTCTGAACTCAGAAGTCTACGCGACCAAGTGGATCACAGTGCGGTCAAGCCGCCTTAGACGAGCTGCACAAGATCGCGGTTCTTTGGACGTCGTCGTATTCCCATGGTAGTTTTGACGCTTGAGCTGTCGATGCTCACAGCGGGGAGAGAGTGAGGTTTTTCGAGATTGCCAGAACGCGAACCAGAATCCGATTCCGACCTGGACAAGGAGGAAGAGGAGGACCGCAGGAACGAAGAAGATGACGAAGAGGAAGAATTGGACCGCCAGGAACGGCAAGACGACGAGGACGATCAAGGGGATGACGACATCTATAGCGATGACATGACAGCGAGTCCCTGAACCTGCCCACGCGCATCGGCTTCTTGATGGGGCGTCGGTTATAAGGGCAACACGAGGGTGGGTTGGCGACATTCCGGCCGAGTGACTCGCGAAACACATAAACACCTTGCCAAGGCTTGGGTTGTTCTAGTGCCCGGCAAACGAACGCCCTCGAACTCGCAACGCCGGTGTGCAGGCTGCGCGGAGCCAAGCTTTTTGCCGGCTGGCTCTAGACGCGTTTCAGTGTTAAGATCGAGCGCCCCATTCCCCGATGACTCAATTCAGCGATACCGTTCATAGACCATGACCTGGAGCGAATATCACGAATCTACGAAGCACAGCCTTGAATCACTGCGACGAACTCCGCCTTCCCTCGACTGGGCGAACATGCCCGATCCATTCCGTCATTATGAAGGCGTGCCGGTGTTAGACCTTCCAGCCGATCCGCCATCTCCTGACGTGTCGGCGCTCGCAGTGCTTAACGGTTTCTCCGGCAGCGCTCCGGCTGGTGATGGCCCGGCATTTCTTTCGCAACTTCTGTTCTATTCAGCTGCGATCAGCGCGTCCAAGCGCGTTCCGTCCACCGGACAACGGTACGCCTTACGCGTGAACCCATCCTCTGGTAATCTGCATCCGACCGAGTTCCACTTCGTCACACGGGGCCTGAAGAAGTGGCCCGCAGGACTTTATCACTACCGTCCCTCTTCACACATGGCTGAGCAGCGTGGGGTGGGAGATTTTAACTTAAATCCGGGAGGTAGCGACAGCTCCGCGCCAGTTACGTTTGTGCTTACTAGCATTGCTTGGCGCGAGGCTTGGAAGTACCGTGACCGCGCATATCGTTACTGCTTACACGATATGGGACACGCTTGGCAGGCACTCGCATTAGCCGCGCAAGCCATTGGATGCGATACCTTTGCATTCGGCCATTTCAGTGAAAATGAAGCCTCCCAGTCCTGTGGCCTCCCTCAGGATGAGTGGCCGATGCTCATTGTCGAGCTGCGCGGCAGGTCCATCCCAGTGTGCGACGAACAAGCCTGCCCCCCGGTTTCTTATGGCGGCCACGCAAACCAAATCTCCACAGAGACAATCGTTTACCCAGCTATTGAAGAGATTCACATGGCTACAAAACTCAACCGGAACGCGCAAGAATGCAATTCCGCACCCGAGCCCCCTCCCAAAAGCTCCGGAGAGATCAAGCTGCCACTTACGGCTTCCTCTCAGACCCCTTTTGGCGAAATCGTTCGAAGGCGGCGTTCGGCGCTTGATTTCCAAGGTGGAACGCGCTCGATATCATTGACGCAACTCTCGGCAATGCTCTCGGTCGCAAGCCGCCCGTTCTCTTCTGATTTCGCCGCTGCACGTCTCATCCAGCTCTATTTGTACGCTCATCGCGTCGAGGGGCTGCAACCCGGTGTATACCGAGTGTGGCCCGATCGTAGTGAGTTGGAGCAGATCAGGAGTGGCGACCAGCGCGTCGCTGCTGCTGGTCTGAGCCTTGGGCAGGATCTGGCGGGTAATGCATGCGTCGCCCTTTCGATGATCGGCGATCTTTACCGTGCTGTCCGCGCGTATGGTGATCGTGGTTACCGCTACGTGCATTTTGAAGCCGGCGCTATCGGCCACCGGCTCTATGTCGCGGCGGAAGCCTTCGGCCTGGCGGCAACCGGCATTGGCGCGTTTTACGACGAAGAGGTGCACCGCTATCTCAACCTCACGCCCAAGCAGGGGCAAGTTGTGTACCATTTCGCAATCGGTTATGCGGTTCCCGATTCCCGGCTTTCGGCATGAACACCGCAACGGTGGGCATCCTGGTACATGGCGACAATCACTTCATCGTTCGTGGCCCATTGCCCGAGAGAGAGGTTGCATGCGCACTTGTTCGACACTGGTCACTCATTCAAATTGGAACGACAACACCCAGCCATCTCGGCGGTTGGGAGATCATAACGTGGGCGCTCAGGGAAGATTTGGAATGGGCACTGATCGTAGCAGCAGAAACTGAGATCTCACCAGCCGTGAAGCAGTTGCTGAGCGAGCTGTCAGCACGTAGCATCACAATTCACGACCTGCGTTTCGGCTCACACTGACACACTTCAGCCATCGACCGTCACGTTGACGGAAAAACGCGCTTCTCGTTGATGTGACCTCTCCACGTGGATAGATCGCCGGTGACGGCGATGTGTTTACAAAACCTGCTCAACTTTTCCGTGCAGGT
>JAOAPP010000554.1 GCA_025462985.1 Bryobacterales bacterium
AATGCCGAGTACGATCGATACACCGGCGAAGTTTATGATTATCTGAATTTCTTTCCTTTCTATATTGGCTACGCCCGCCAGCAGGAGGTCGACATGCCGGGCGTTGAGGTTTTGGATCGAGCCGACATTCCGCTGATCATCGATTCCTACGCCTATCCGCGGGTCTACCAGAGCTTCCAGCTCTTCCAGCGAGGAGTGCGATGGACGACGCTGAAGAAAGTCCTCCAGCGGCGATTCTCTTCGAAAGTTCTGATTTCGACACTCGAGAACGCCGATACTCCGTCGCTCGGCGATCTTTGGGAGCACGAGACAGAAGCCGAGATCAATACCGCCTTGCGAAATCACGATATTGAATACCTGGACCTTTTCACCGGCGAGGTGGACCATGAGGGACATGCGACGAACCGTTCCGAAACGCTGCTCGAAACATTGAAATACGTCGACAGCATCGTCGGGCGGATCTGGAACGCAATTCAAGCGAGCGACATGGCGAAGAACACGATCATCGTCATGGTCTCCGATCACGGAATGAACAACGTTCCTGATGTCGTGAGCCAGGTCTACAGCCTCGCCGATCTCTTCAACAGTCCGCAGGGCGGGGCACATCACGTTCTTACCAACCGTCATCAACTGGAGAAGTTCAAACTTCTCGGCCTGGATCCGCTGGTTCACCGGGTCATCACTCCGAGCACAGCATCCTTCTATCTGGCGGGGCAGGAATCTGATTACCCCACGGCGTGGCTCGATCTGGATGGCAACGAACGGGCATCCGTTCATCTGCGCAACAGCGATCTGAACAAGATCCACATCCTGCTGCAGCAACTATCCCGGACCGATCTCAATCCCGGAATCCGAAGGGCCGCTGCTGCCGATCTCGAAAAGACGATCCAGCGTCACCGAAGGGAATGGACTTGCAGGCTGAGCGAACTCGAAACAGAGTTGCAGGTTCTCGCCTCCGACATCCAAGCGCGAAAAGCACAGATCACAGGACGACCGAAGAGGTGGAAGGCTGCGCAAAAGGCCGCGGGCGAAGACAAGGCTGCGCTGCGCCTCCTCGAACGGCTCTCCAGCTGGGAACGCGAAAAGGACGCCTACACTTCATACATCGGTCATATGCGTGCATTGCTCGCGCTCCGCTTCGATCCCGAAAATCCCTTCCGCGAACATATTTCGAGCCTCATTCCCGCACTCACTCTGGGAGACAACAACACCGTTGCGGACCTCCAGCACTACATCGTCGGCCCGATGCCCGGAGGACTCGTTCTTGATGCCCGCGGCAATCTGGATGAATCGCGATCCTTCCGGCGCGTTGACTACTTCTCGGTCCTCTCATACCAGACTGTACGCAACAACCCTCAGCCAGCCCTGTCGCCCCGCCCGGTGGTCTTCGTCGCACTGCGTCTCCCGCAAGGCACGTTTTCCGAAGCGGCGAACAGCTACTGGCTATACGCGGATGCGGCCAGACAGATCCTCATCTTGCAAAAGGACACTGGAGAATCAGCCGTTCGACCGGTCACGAATCTCACAGGTGCTGCTGATGGCAAGATCAGCTGGTCTGCTGCCCCATGGAGAGAAGGACTCCCTCTGGACTTGTTTGAGGACCCCGCACTTCGGATTCCAGACAGTCAGGACCGGGTTGCATGGTTGTCGGCCTGGCACTCAGAACGCGAATGGTTCGACGCCATTCACGCCTGCAAGTACTCAAATGGCGTCATCGGGGTAACAGAGCAGTTCTCGCCGGTAGCACCGAACGTGCCTGGCGTTCCGGGAGAATCACCGATCAGACTCCGCTACGAGCGACGCAGACGGCAGCTGGTCGAACCCGACTTCCAGGTCTTTGCCGCCGACCATTGGAACTTCAATGCGCGGGACGTCAACCCCGGCGGTAACCACGGTAGCTTCCTGCGCATCTCAACCCACTCGGTCTGGATGATGTCCGGCGCCGGTACCCCGGTCCAGACCGTAACCGTGCCTTATGACAGCCTGAATTTCGCGTCGACGATTCTGCACCTGGAATCCAAGCCTGTGCCCATGCCCGACCGAGTGGTTTCGCTTCGATAACGGCTATCTCGCCTCGATGTCGAAGACCCCGGTTTCCACCACATTGCCGTGCTTCATCTGAACGAACGCACGATACCGTCCCGGGCTGGGAAGCCCATACGGAAAGCTGACATGATTCGGCAGCCCTGAGCGGGAAGACATATCCATGCCGGCCATCCCATCTTCCTGGCCGCCGCTCTGTGCCTGTGCCTTGTTGAATGCGGCCATTGAGACAGTCCCGGTCGGATGGATGTGGGCAAAGGCCGACCCATCGGTTTTCACGAAAGCGGCGTGGCCCAGCATTCCCATGTAGAGGGACATGTCGGAGGGCGCTTCCCCTCGGGCGTTCACCAATCGGAACTGAAAGGGAATGGCCTGCTTGGCACGAACGGTACCCGAAGGCGGGACCCACTCCATCTTGTAGCCATCCGGCAAAACGAACATCGTGGAGATCGGGGGCGACTGGCTCCATGCCGGCGCGGTTGCCATGGCATCGTCCCCGGAAAGCGCGCGGCCCGGCTGTCCCGGAAGGTTCAAAGATGTGACGAGCGTCTCCGGAAAGCCGCTCTCGTGGACGATGTCCGCGTAGAGCTTGTAGTTTCCGGCCGGAACACTGGGTAGCTTCAATTCGAAAACCCCGGCATGCTGAAGCGCCGGGTGGAGATGGTAAACGATATCAAGCCCCGGCTCACGCAATGCGTAGAGATGCATCAGGTGTCCATGATCAGGCACAAGATCGTCGATAGTGCGTGTCCGGGGCAGAGCGTCCAGATTGCGGCCCTCAAGCCAGCCGGGCTCCCTTAATGTTAACGTCAGCAAGTCCCCGTGCGTGACCGCACTCATTTGGAGCGGCTTATAGACGTTATGGCTATAGCTCGCCGCTTCGGTGTTCCACCATTTCCTGCCGTACCAGATCACCGCCATCACCACGGCAAAAGCGATCAGCATACCCACCCGTCC
>JAOAPP010000105.1 GCA_025462985.1 Bryobacterales bacterium
CTCTCCAATAGCACCGACGCGGTCACCCATCTCAAGAAGGCGGCGGCTCTGGCGCCCAACACTCAAACCGCCAAAGACGCGGACAAGGAACTCGCGCTGCTTACCTAGACGGCCCGGCCTGCGCCCATTGCGTGCGCGAATCGATGGCGGATTTCGCATGTGGCGATCCATCGAACGGCTAGTGCCCGTGTCCATCTGACACCGAAGGTGCAGAGGCCCCTCTCGCAAGCAAACTTGCATAAGCAAGGGTGATTTGATGCATCATGGCGTCGGTCGTGAACTTCTCCGACGCCAGCTTTTTTCCCGCTGCTCCCATCTCCTGCGCCTGCGACGGATCAGAGAGCAGCCGGGCAATCGCCGCAGCCAGGGCTACCGGGTCCTCCGAGGGAACAATAAAGCCGCTGACGCCGTCCGTTACTGCTTCCGCATTCCCACCCACATTCGTTGCAACCACGGGAAGAGATGCAGCCATCGCTTCGACGATTGCATTCGAGAAACCTTCACTTCGTGAGGGAAGGACGAAGATATCCGCTGTCGAAAGATATTCTCGCAGGTTGGCAACGCCGCCAACGAAATGAAAATGATCGGAAAGGTTCAGATTGCGGATGAGGGTTTGCAGTTCCTCAAAATAATCGGGCTCCAGCACATCCCCCGCGATGTTGAAAGAGACTCGAGGAAACTGTGCGACGAGGGATGCGGCAGCCTTGATGAAGAGGTCGTGCCCCTTCACCCGGCGGATATTGCCAACGGTTGCAACCACGGGTGCACCCGGAAGTTTAGCGAATGTGGAAGCTGTATTCCAGTCAGCAACGTCGATACCGTTGTAGATCGTCTCTACAAGCGAAGGCTTGATTCGATCGACCGCAACGCAATGTTGCCGGACCTCTTCGGAGACGGCAAAGACTCGATCGGGAATACGGGACATGAGCCGATACGCCACGTGGTGTTTGCTGTCCCTGAGAATCCCCATATCTCTTCGGCTCCAGATAAGCTTGGCGTCGGACATGGTCTTGGTTACAAATCCCGCCCACAGATCGGAGCTCTCGAAAAAAGTCTGAACAATCTGGATTCGTTGTTGTTTGAGGAACTGCCTCAGTTCGAAAGCGCCCCGCAGTGCCGAAAAATCGTAGGTACGCTGCAAAGGCAATAGGTAAATGGGGCACGGCGATGATTGAAGCCCAGCACTTTCGGGATGAGCTGAAAAGGTCAGGATCGATGCGCGATATCCATACTTCGGCAAAAGGGCTGCGAGTCTCAGAACGATACGCTCTCCGCCACCAAGTGTCTTCGGAAACTGGTCGAGCACGAGCAGCACGTGAGGCAGTTCGCTCTCCTGTGGGATCTCAAGGCTCGATCCATGAAGCGATAAAGCTGTGATCATACTCTGTACGGTACTTTCGAAGAGGCGGGTATAGGAACCGGATTGGAACGGCGGCTTATCTGTAAACCAGATAGGGGTTTGTCACGGTCATTGACTCACTCGCAGGCAGTTCCGTCGCTGAGTTGAATTCTGGCATATGACTCGCACAAATCGCGGTTCCAACGAGCACCCACAAGGGGCCTGTGATCTCGAGATAGGTCCATCGATCGCCGAAACAGTTGGCGATAATGCAGGCCCATATTGCAAGAAAAAGACCAAGGCCAAGACCTCGAAAGAGAGGATCCTCCGCTCGCTTGAAGAGACGATAAGACACGGCAAGCATCTGCTGAAGCATAAACAGAACCATAATAAGCCCGATAATGCCGGTCTCCACCATAACCTTGACGTACCAGTTGTGCGTATCTTTCAAGTTGCCCACATGATTCGTATATTGGTAGGTCGCAAAGCCCGTTCCAAACATCGGATCGCTGAGGATCGATTCCTGTGCCGCCTGCCACAACTTGATGCGTTCATTGGCAGAGTCTTCGAGTCGTCCGTTGGAGTTCTGAGTCATCGTAACTCGTTGGTAGACCGCGGTCGGAACGACCGCCTCCCACATCACAAGGAAGACCGCCCCGATCAGCAGAAGCTTTCGGTCCTTTATCACCCCAAGAACGAAGACGCTGACCAGTATCGCAAGGTACGCTCCACGGGAGAACGTGTACATGGTTGCAAACACGGTGATCCCAGCTAATACATAGCAAAGGATCTTGATCTTCCTTCTCTTCAGAAACTGTGCCGCCCCCCAGAAAAACATGGCAAATTGCGCGAGAAATGCCGCAGTCTGATTCGAGCCATAGCCCAGTGGGCCGCCGTCACGCTTATTCTCGTCGAAATTCGTCCAGCTTCTGGACATGCTTTCGAGTATGCAACTTCTATCAATGAACAAGAGGGAGATGGCGGTGATGAGGATCACCGTCCTTACAGCCTTCCGATCTTCTACAACCAAACCGGCCGCCACAAACGTGAACGGAATGAGCATGTAGTCTTTCCACGTCACGAAATTCAGGTCCGTCAACCACAGTGGGGCAGGCGCGTTTCCCAGCGCAGTCCCGAACCACATCGACATGTAAAGATAGACTCCGAAGACCAGCCATATCCCGTAGAGCTTTGATTTAGGAAGGCGTTTTCCCTGCAGGAAAGCTCCGATAATGACTGAAATCACCAGGATGGTCAGGACGTTGCCGCCCAGCGGATAACCCAGGAGATGATCCCGCATCGTGCGATACGGCAGGAATGGAAGCGCGTAGTACAGACCCCACAGAGGTCGCCCGGTCAGAGACCTTATGCTCATGATCCAAAAGCCCAGGTAGGCGATCAGGGGAACATAATGTGTGAGTCCGAGTCCTAGTCCCAAGATGCAATCTCCATAGCGTCAGCAAGCTAGAGCTGCCGTCGTGCGCTGACAGAATCAGCTAACTAAAGCCATACCTTTTTTCGTCCTGCAGCAAAGTTGTAGAACGCAAGTGCCGCAGCCGCGTTGAGCATGACAAATGTGCTGGCGATGCCGATCGGCTTGAACTTCTTCGCGGCTGGACTCAGTGTTCCAAACGCTGCCGAAACGTAGAATAGCACCTGCAGCCAGAAAATGGCCCGGTAGAATGGTCCTGTGGCGATCGCCGAAGCCGCCAGCATGAGAAGCAGAAGCAAAGGGACCAAAAGCCGCAGAAGTTTGTGGCTGATAAAGCGAAAGAGTAATGGATTCAATGGCGAAAGCAGCCACGGTGCCAGCCGCAACAACTGGTAGTTGCCGGTCAAGGTGCGGACCTTCCGCGAGAACTCCTTCCCCTTTTCGCTGAAAAGCCGGTCTCGTGCGATAGCCGAAGGCTGAAAAACCACCCGTTTTCCCATTCGGGCGACGTTCATTGGCACAAAGACATCGTCGAGAATCGTTCCGAGGGGAATTTCCTTATAGAGATCACGCCGAATGGCGTAGATCGCTCCGGTCACTCCGACCACCGAGCCTGTTGCGGACTCAAGTTTTCGCGTCGTCTTTTCGATCTTCCAATACATCCCGAGAGCGTCTCCAGAAGGGGCACCCGAAGCTGTTTCAAGCAAAAGCTCACCGCTTACGGCGCCCACATCCGGGTCGGCAAAACACGAGACCAGCTCGGACACAGCGTCACGTTCGACGGTCTGGCGCGCGTCCAGAAAAACCAGGATTTCGCCCGTAGCCAACCTCACCGCTTCATTCAGGGCCCCCGCCTTCCCCTTCGACTCGTCGAGGATGATCGAGACCACGTCAGCAGCTCGCTCGCGAAGGATCGTTGCTGTGCGGTCCGTAGATCCGTCCGAAGCGATGACAATCTGAAGCCGATCCCGTGGGTAGTCGAGCAGGCGAAGATTCTCGATCTTCGCAGGAAGGTTCGCCTCTTCGTTGCGCACTGCCATCACAATGGAGACATTCGGGCGCAACTGCTTCTTTAGAATGGGCCGGCTGCGAACCCGGGCCAAAACCAAGAGCCAGCAGGCATAGCCAACATAGGCGTAGCCTATCAGCGCAAAGCAAATCCAGAAGAGCAGTTTCATCTCGTCCTCCACTCGTTCCGGTCGGCGCCGGACCAGTGGATAGGTACGATGGAAATTGCAACGCGACGGTACTCTACCACCGGCTCCGCCTTGCACATTCAACCCATACCGTGATCAAGAAGAACCTCTGCTTTTCGTCTTTCTGGCACAAGAGCGGAGATGAAATCGAAGTCAAGGCCGCCCCTGTACGCGGTGCAAAATTATCTCGGTTCAGAGGGCACCTTGCTTCGATGATACGCGGCATTCAGTTCGCCGAACAACAACGCAGGTGACACCCAAGTGGTATTGGAGGGAGCCGTTGCTCTTGCGCGCTACGATAGAATTGGGCCAATGCCAGCAAGCCCTCGGATGGTCATGTCTATCGGGCACAGCCAGAAAGCTGCGTTGGCTTCCGGGTCATCGAGTACCAGCGAGAATGACGCTTTTCTCAAACTTTAGCTAACCCCACGGAGACCACCCTTTGCAGTTGCGTGTGCGACATATTGCTCGAAACGTACTGTTCAACTGGCTTGGAACGATAGCCAATATGGCGGTCGGGTTCTTCCTTTCTCCGTTCATCCTGCACCGTCTTGGAGATGTCGCCTTCGGAGTCTGGGTACTGGCAATCTCTGTTGTGGCGTACCTGGGGCTGCTGGACCTCGGCATGCAAAGCTCCGTCCTTCGATTTGTCTCCAAGGGTCACACAAAGGGCGATCATGAGGGCGCCTCGGACGCGATCTCCGCTGCTCTATGGGTTCGTTTGCAGATCAGCGCGGTCGCCTTGCTGTTGAGCGCTGCACTTGCCGCGATCTTTCCTCACGTCTTCAAAGTCCCGGCAGAACTGGCCAGCGATGCCCGCAAGGCTATATTTCTCATCGGTCTGACGACGGCAAGTACGATGTCGATTGGTGTCGTCGGAGGCGTGCTCTCTGCACTCAACCGTTACGACCTGCAAAATTATGTGAGCCTGTTGCAGACGGTAATTCGAGTCGTCGGCGTTGTGTGGGTATTGCGTGCGGGGTACGGCATCGTTGCGATTGCATGGTGCGAACTCCTGGCCACGATGGTCGGCAACCTGCTGCTGGTGTGGATTGCGCGACGCCTTTACCCCGAACTGCGGATTCAACTGAAAAAGCCCAGGAGAGAGACGCTCAGCCAAATCTGGTCCTATAGCTTCTACGCTTTTCTGACGACGATCGCGGTGCAGTTGGTCTATCAAACCGACAATCTCGTTGTGGGCGCATTTGTTTCAGCTTCCGCTGTAACCTTCTTTGC
>JAOAPP010000127.1 GCA_025462985.1 Bryobacterales bacterium
GGTGGGGAATAGCGTCAGGGGCGTGCCGTAGATCGCAGCCCAGGTCACGCCCTCGCACACGGATCGAGGCCACCGGAATCACTTCGATCGAGCCGCGATCGCGAATGTTGATGTAAGGTTCTAAACGCTCTCGCGCTTCCGGTTCGTTCTCACTGCGAGGTTATCCTGTTCCGGCACGCCATCCATTTCGAGGGCGATGACGGTGGCGATAGGATCGGGCGCGGTTTGGGGGAGCCCATCGAAGCGAACGCGGAGCTCGCTTTGCTGAAAGCGAACGGGTGTGCCGCTGGGAAACAACTTGGCTGAGAGCACTTTCCCCTTCAAACCGCCGACACCGAACGTATCTCCAGGCCAAGCATGCACATGAACGTACAGGGTATTGCCCTGGCGCGTGAAGGCAGCGAGCTCGGAGCGCTTTACCCGGCAGTTGTCCGCGCGATGGATCAGTTCCCCATGCCGGTCCATCCATTTGCCCACTGAGGAAAGGGTGTCAATTGAGGGTTGCGGTATCGTGCCATCACCATGAGGGCCGATGTTGAGCAGGTAATTGCCTCCATCACGCGCACATTGCAGCAGATTGCGCACGATAGTTTTAGGCGACTTCCAGTTGTCGTCGCCCCGGTTAAAGCCCCAGCTGTCGTTCATGGTCATGCACGCTTCCCAAGGCGCAGAACTAGCCCGAATCTGCTGTTCCGGCGTAGTGAAGTCTTCCGGGATGCCCGTGCGATTGTTGATCAGAATATTAGGCTGAAGCTGCCGCACCATCTTGTTCAGTTTCACAGCTTCCCAGCCTTCCGGTGTCAGTGGCCAGTTAACGTCGTACCACATCACATCCAGCTGGCCGTAGTTGGAGCACAGCTCGCGCACCTGGCCGTGAATGTAATCGACAAAACGCCGGCGTGCCCCTTCGTCGGTTTTACAGCGAGCACCGTCGGGATGGTGCCAGTCCATCAGCGAATAATAGAAGCCTAGGCGCAGACCTTCTGCGCGAACCGCCTCGACGTATTCGGCGACCAGGTCGCGACCGGCTGCCTGTTTAGGGGCGCAGTAGTCTGTCAGTTTGGTGTTGAACAGGCAAAAGCCCTCGTGATGCTTGGTCGTCATCACCATGTACTTCATTCCGGCCTGCTTGGCGAGCTTGGCCCAGGCTCGTGCGGCATGAGGCTGCGGGTTGAAGCGTTTGGCGAGTTCCTGATATTCAGCAACTGGGATGCCCTCCTGCTCCATCGCCCACTCGTGCCGGCCTAGCTCGCTGTAAAGGCCAAAGTGAACGAACATTCCGAAGCGCGCTTCATGCCACCACTCCTCGCGACGGTCGCGTTCAGCTACCGTCGAGGTGGTGGGATCCGTGGGCGGAGCGTAGGTGGTGGTTTCCTGAGCCCGCACCGGTGCCACAGTTGTGAGAGCGGCGCCTGCGCCAGCTATGCCGAGGAGACCACGGCGGGAGAGAGAACGACGGAAGGTTTCCATACGATCATCTTTTGTATCACCTTCCTTGCTCGTGCCTTTAAAGACAGGAGCTCAGAGTCCGATCCTCTGACGGCCGCCGCCTATGTCATCTGCAGCCCGGCATGAGTGTCATGCGGCAACGGCGTAGGCATCCAACCGTCCTAATTCTTGTGCAGCATCCTCTCGGGCCTGGAGGAATTCGATTACTAGCCGCTTCGTCTCGGGACCGGGTGGATTTACCTTGGCCAAGGCAACCGCCACAGTCCAATGCCGGTCTCCCATTTTGGCCGCCTCAGCGCTTGTTCCGCCCGCTCCCTGGATTACATTCGCCAGCTTCTCGGCCTTGATACGTCTGGCCAAGTCCTTGTAGATCGATTCTTTTCGGTTTCTCATTCTGTTATCTCTCGGCTCTGAGCAGCCGACTTCATGCTGACCGGAAACGCTCTTGAGAGAACATCAGATGAGGACTGCCCTAGCCATCCGATGACATTCGGGCTGTTCAGGATGCAGCAGAATGGTGCTTAGCTGCCGGCCTCGGGGCTGTTTCCAGTCAGCCATGGCAGGACAACGAATCTATTCTCTTCATTGATCGAAAGCGAGTAGATTTCATCGAAGCCCTCATGCAGGGTGGGCAGTTCGAATTGCTTGTATTTGCTTACCACGCCCACCCTGGGTACGACAGCCTTCCCCTGGCGCTGCGCATTGCGGCGAAGAGCGTCCTTCAGCGCCGTATCGAACACGTAACCGGTAACACGGAACCTTGCGGCCTTCGCCTGCGGAATGTAAAGGCTGCGCTCCGCGGCAAGCACGTTTGTGTTATCCACCACGAAGCGCTGCTGTGTCGAAAGACATGCCTGTAGGAAAACCTGCTCACGATGCCGGGTGCGCAGCAAATCCTTGCTGATGCACACGTAATCCTCGAAGAATCGTTCGCGAAAGAACGTGGTCTTGCCGGAACCGGGGATACCGATGAAGATTACGGCCTCCATGCCTCATTGTCGCGTTCTCTTAGGGGTGCGACCGACCGCTGCCGCCTTGGCGGGGGCAGCATCGCGATCTTGGAGCCTCACCACTCCGATGCTGCCCTCAAACTCGATATAGCGCTCAATAAATTCGACCAAAACTTCCTTGATTTCCAACCCACGCGCGGAAATAAGCGAGACGAAACGGCGTTTCGTACGTCCAGACATTCTAAACGAGACTTGCTCAACGGTGTCCTTGCTGGAACGTTGCTTTCGGGGTGCGCCAATCGGTTGCGGTTTCTCCATAACGTGTCAGTTAGCTAGCTTGACAGCTAGCTCGGAATATAGCAAGATAGTTATAGCGTCAAGCTTAGATAATCCACCAGCTGTACCTTGAAGAGCCATTCCGCGACACGCAACTGTGTTCGCCTTTCGTTTTATCTGCGGCACGCCGCTGCTTCGAAATCGACAACTGAATGCATTCGTGGAGCCGGATCGCAATTCCGGACCGCGGGTCACCGCCTCATGGCGCGTGTCTACGAGTGTGAGTGTGGTGGAAAGCCTCCAGGCAGAAAGTTAAGCCCACATCATGGCAAACGTAATTCAATTCAAAAAAGCCGTAAAGCGCGATGCGCGCGGCCGTGTCGCGTTGATTGGACCGGCCGGTTCAGGAAAGAGCTACACGATGTTGAAGCTGGCACGCCAGCTCGCCGGGCCGGACGGCCGTATCGCGGCCATCGACACGGAACATGGTTCTCTGTCCAAGTATGCTGATGCGTTCGATTTCGATGTCTTCGAAATGGACAGCTTCTCTCCGGCAAATTTCATGGCGGCGCTGGACGCCGCGGAGCAGGGCGGTTACGCCGTTTTCTGCGCCGACTCTCTGAGCCATTTCTGGGTGGGACGGGACGGCGCCCTGGAGTTTGTTGACATGGCCTCGAAACGCCATCGGGACAATATGGGCGGCTGGAAGGAGTTCCGTCCGCACGAGCGATCCATGGTGGACCGGATGATCGCCTCCCCATGCCATGTGATCGTCACCATGCGCACCAAGAACGATTACGTCGAGGAACTGAATCCCTCCACAGGGAAGATGCAGCGCCGAAAAGTGGGGCTCGCTCCTGTGCAGCGGGAGGGCCTTGAGTACGAGTTCGATATGGTCGGCTACATGGATGAAGACAATACGATGATTGTCGACAAGACACGTTGCCCGGCCTACACAGGAAAGGCGATTGCCAAGCCCGCGGAAAAGGATTTCCTCCTCTTCTGCGAGTGGCTGAAGGGCGTTGCTCCGGCCCTGCCGTCAGCCGCACCGGTCCATTCCCGGCAGACTGCTTCTGCGCCGTCCCTGAGCGAACAGAAAACGTCGGCGCTTCCTGAAACCCAGGACGACATTCCGGAACCCGTTCAGCAGATGTGGCGTCGTATGAGCAATCTGAGCGGGATTTGCGAAGTGCTTGAGGGACTGCGAAACGAGCTCATCGAATCGCTCGGAGACGAGCGCGGAACCAAGACCTACCAGGGTCTGCTAGCCATCAGCGGCGTGGAACAACCGGATCAGTTCAAATCAATTCAAAGGGCCCGTCAGTGCGCCTTGCAGATGTGGCTGAAGCTGCGAAAAGCTCACCAGGCGCCGGCTCCGCAGCATCAGGAGGTGGCATAACATGGGTGCTTTAACTCACGCCGCGCCATCTCCGAGTCTGTTCACCATTGAAGACGACCTGCAGGCTCTGCTGAACAGTGAAGATCTGGTTACCGAGGAGCAATGGGAGCAGTTCAAAACAGAAGTCGCAGCCAAACTGAGGAGCGCGGTAGACAAGCGACAGAGGTTTGGAGAGTTCATCCGCTTCTGTGAGTTGATGCAGTCCAACTGCGAGACGGAAAGCAAGCGCCTGGAAGCACTCAAAAAAATGTACGCCGCCGCGCAGGAACGCTGTGAGCAGTTCGTCGTCTACACCATCGAGCAGCTCGGGCGCGATCGAAGGGGCCGATATCCGAAACTCGCCGGACATACGGTCACGCTTTCGGTTGCGCAGAATCCGGACAGCGTGGAGATTGTGGACAAGGAAAGTATCCCGGACCGGTTTCAATCTGTCGATCTCAAGTTGCCGCTGGACGCATGGAAACGCGTTCTGGCCTCATTCGAGACCAGGAACGATGCCGAGGGACAAGAAATGGCTGCTGCTCTTCGCGCTGCCGATGAAAGTGCAGTTCGTTGCATCAGCAAAACCGCAGTGAGAGAGCATTTGAAATCGGGGCTTGAGGTTCCGGGCGCCGATATCAAAATCGGCAACTTACGCTGCAGAGTAAGCTGATCTGAAATACTCGAAGAGAAACTTTGGCCAACGCTCCCATCCGACAAGAAGCGCTTCAAATTCGCCCTGCCATGCGCGAAGATGTACCTGAGATCCGGAAGCTGATCCTTGAGCTCGCCGAATACGAGAAACAGCCAGAAGCACCTATCGTCACGGAGGACGATCTTCTGCGCCATGGCTTCGGTCCCGAACCCTACTTTCGATGCCTGATGGCAGAGTGGCAGGGGAATGTCGCCGGATTCGCGCTCTATTTCTTTCAATATTCAACTTGGGACGGGCGTCCCGCGCTCTACCTCGAAGACCTCTTCGTACGCCAGACGTACCGCAAGCTCGGCATTGGAAAAGGGCTACTTCAACAATTGGCGGAGATTGCAATCGAACGGGGCTGCACCCGCTTCCAGTGGGAGTGCCTCGACTGGAACAAGCCTTCACTGGATTTCTACGAGAGCATAGGCGCCAAAGTCCTCCGCGAATGGCTGAATCTCCGCATGACAACCAAGGCCATCGAAGCACTTGCGTCAGGTACCAGACACCCCGTATAAGTGCCAACATGTCTCGAATGAAACTGCTGAGGTTTCCGGGGCGAAGAATCTTTGCACGCAGATCTCGCATCTGGTATGGATGGCCGACAGCGGACCTGGCCGGAAATAAATAAACGTAGGCCGTCTGGCCGGCTGTGCGGCGCCTGGACCAAACTATGAGCAAAGAAATCCTGGGCATACATCACATCACCGCGATCTGCGGAGAACCGCAAACAAATGTAGACTTCTACGCTGGTTTGCTTGGATTGCGGCTGGTGAAGCGAACGGTGAACTTCGATGACCCGAAGACTTATCACCTCTATTATGGAAACGGCGTTGGAACCCCCGGAACGATCCTCACGTTCTTTCCATGGCCTGGCGTGGGACCGGGACGCTTAGGAACCGGACAAACCACTGCCACATCGTTTGCCATTTCCCCTGGCGCGATTCCCTTTTGGACGGAAAGGCTGTCGAAAGCAGGCCTCGAGTTCGAGGCGCCGGTGAGCCGGTTTGGAGAGGATCTATTATCTTTCTCTGACCCGGACGGCATGCAAATCGAGCTCATTACATCTGCCGCCGTCAATCCGTCAAAGGCCTATGCAGAAGGCCCGATCCCGCTCGAATACGCCATTCACGGATTTCATAGCGCAACACTTTCAGAGGAAGGCTTCCAACAGACGTCCTCCCTTCTAACCGAGACCCTGGGCTTCAAGCTGCTGAAGCAGGAAGGGAACCGTTTCCGCTTCTCCGTGGGCGCCGGGGAGCCGGGAACAACCGTGGATGTTCTGGTAGCGCCGGACGAGCCGTCTGGCCGCGTGGCGGGCGGCAGCGTCCATCACATCGCCTGGCGGACGGCGGACGATGCGCAACAGCTCGAGTGGCTGAAGGAATTGACCAAACTCGGCTACAACTCATCGCCGGTGATGGATCGAAAATACTTCCATTCAATCTATTTCCGCGAGCCGGGCGGAATTCTATTTGAGATCGCAACGGACCCGCCAGGTTTCGCGATCGACGAACCGCTGGACCAACTGGGCTCTAAACTGGTGCTTCCGCCGTGGCTGGAGAAAGTACGGTCGCAGCTCGAGGCCGTCCTGCCACCCATTCAGTTGCCAACTGCAGCGCCAACTCCGGTTACACCCTAAACCGTTAGCAACAGAAATCCTCCAGTTTCGCTGCACGGCGGAACTGGAGGATTTTAGCTTGCAAGCATCCGGCTGACTCACCACGTTGCCCGCGTTCCTGGTGAGCGCATCAAAGCGGGGCGCTCGCATCCATAACCGGGCGGGTACATGTCCCATCGCGGTGAAAGCGGGGACTGGCAGCGCTACGGCCTTATACAAGGCGTCCTGCCGCGCGGCGAATGCCTTTCACCCGCCCGATGCGACCCACCACGGTGGACGGCAAAAAGTCGTGATCGGCGGCTTCTCTGCTAAACGGCGCACGGCGCTCAAAGCGAGATTGACGGCCGAAAGCGACAGACCGGCTTCCACCAGGCACTGGCGACAACGCTCGACGGTGACACTCCAAAAGGTTCTGGTGCAAACTCGGGAGGCTCGGCTGCACTGGCACAATGGCGTGGAATGACGGCAGCCGACACGGACCTGTTTAAAGGGCGACATTTCGACTAGCAGGTCGTCATCCTGTGTGTCAGGTGGTATCTCAATTACAAACTGAGTTCACGCGATCTGGTGAATATAATGGGCGAGCGCGGGATCGAACTCGCGCACACGACCATTCTTCTGCGCTGGGTCCAACGGTACGTCCCGGAATTCGAGAAGCGGTGGAGCCGGTACGCCCGGGCGATTGGCGGATCGTGGCGCTGCGACGAGACATATATAAATGTGAAGGGCCGGTGGACATATCTGTATCGTGCCGTCGATAAGCAGGGTCGCACAGTGGATTTCCTGCTCACGGCAAAGCGGGATGTGGGTGCAGCCCAATATTTCTTCCAA
>JAOAPP010000148.1 GCA_025462985.1 Bryobacterales bacterium
CAGACGCCCAATCCCGCGCCGCCTCCCCCGGCGCCCATCCCGTGGCTGCTCGGACTCAACGCCGAAACCCCTATTCCTCGCGTCGAAGCAGCCGACGAAATTGCCGCCGCCGAGCTGCGGTTCTTTACGCCTCAGCAGATGGCCACTCTCACGCGATTGAGTGAGGTGCTGTTTCCGGCGATCGGTGACAAGCCGGGTGCGGCGCTGGCGCAGACGCCGATGTTCCTTGACTTCCTGATCGGCAGCTCGCCGGAGGCGCGGAAACAGCTGTACACAGACGGGCTTGACTGGCTCGATTCGGAGTCGAAAAAGACGTTCAACATGCCGTTCGCGACGCTCGATGCTGCAAAGGCTGACGCGCTTCTCACGCCCTGGATGCGCACGTGGATGGGCGATCATCCGCCCACCGAGCACCACGCAGACTTCATCAACATCGCACACGACGATATCCGCACGGCGACTGTTAACTCAAAGGCCTGGTCCGATGTTCCTGAATCGGGTGCCGAGCCAAGGAGCCAGGTGGAGCTCTACTGGTCTCCCATTCAGTCCGAATACTCGCTCGAACGCGCATCGTACACAAAGATTCCACCGCATGTGCAGGCTGCCCCGAAGGCCGATCACCCCATGCCGACGTATCCTCGATGACCGGGCAATCAGGAGCTCAGAACCGATCGATGCTGAATAAGACCTATGACGTGCTGATTATCGGGTCTGGCCACGCCGGCGGGATGGCAGCCAAGATCCTCACCGAGTTCGGCATGCGGTGCATCATGCTAAACGCGGGCCCCGTGGCAGACGTCAGTCACGACGCGGCACGCAAGCCCGCCTACGACCTACCCTACCGCGGCTTCCGCCCGCCCGGCCGCCTGGAGCACGTGTTTCAGTCGAACGAGTTCAATGCCAACGTGTGGGTGGATGAGCAGGAGGTGCCCTATAGCTTCGACTCCGACCATCCCTACAACTGGGTGCGCGTTCGCCTGTTCGGCGGCCGATCGCTGTTCTGGTCACGGCAATCATTCCGGCTGAGTGACTACGAGTTCAAGGCCAGGTCGCGCGACGGATTCGGCGAGGACTGGCCCATCAGTCATACCGACCTCGCGCCGTACTACTCGCGCGTCGAAGGAATCTTCCAGGTATCCGGCGCGCCTGATGGCCCCCCGCAAATGCCGGATGGCAACTTCATCTCAGATGACAGCACGTGGTCTTCTTCCATGCAGAGATTCGTTGCCGCGGCGAATCCACGCAACATTCCTGTGTGCAAGCAGCGCATCGCGCAGGGCCGCAACGGACTCGCCAGTTCGGTGAATCTGTTGCTGCCCGATGCGGAGAAGACCGGCAAGCTCACGTCCATTGCGAACGCCGTCGTGCGCGAAATCACCGTGGATAAGAACACGGGTCAGCCGAATGGCTGCACCTTCATTGACCGGCTCTCCCACCGCGAGATGAGCGTCAGAGCACGCGTCGTCGTGCTGGCGGCAGGCACGCTGGAGAGCACGCGGCTGCTGCTGAATTCTAATCTCGCGAACTCGAGCGGTCTCGTTGGACGCTACCTCATGGACCAGATCTACGGCGCCGGGATTGTGTGCTCCGTTCCTGAGGCGCGCAAAGGGAACGGGCAAGAGATCATGGGTGGTCACGCCATCGTCCCCCGCTTTCGGAACATCGAAACGAAGACCAAATCATTCCTTCGTGGGTACGCCTTCAACGTCACGAGCAGCGCGGGACCAGTGGGCGCGCGCAACTTCGCTGCGTACGGGGCAGAGCTGCATCGCAAGATGGACGAGTACCACGGCAGTGGCTTCCACATGACTATCATGGGTGAAGTGCTGGGACGATACGACAATCACGTACGCATCGACAAGGATCGCACCGATGCGTGGGACATCCCGGTGTTGCATGTGAATACCGCGTACACAGAGAACGAATACAACATGGCGAAGGACGCAACGGAAACCGCCTGCGAACTGGCTGAAGCTGCAGGGTTCGAAGTGTTATCGAAGAACGCTATGCCGAATCCGCCGGGGTACAGCATCCACGAGGTCGGGACTTGCCGCATGGGCAATGACCCGAAGAAGAGCGTACTGAACAAGTGGAGCCAGAGCCACGATCACAAGAACCTATTTGTAGTCGATGGCGCCGCCTTCACCAGCGCCGGATGGCAGAACCCTACGATGACCATCCTTGCGCTCTCCATGCGGGCATCGGAGTACCTTGCCGGCGAGATGCTACGACAAAACATCTGAGAGCATCGCAGAGACGCATATGGTTCGTTGAGGTTTTCCGTCGCATTTTTACTTGCGAGCCGCAACGACTTTGGCAAACGGACTTGTTTTCTTATGAATCGGGGCGCCTGGGCGGGTGCAATCAGCTTTAGCCGGTTTGAAGCTAATTCGCGATGCAACACAGCTCGCTGCGGCCCGCCTGAGCTGTGATTAGCCGACTAGCAGAGGACTAGAGCAGCGTTCCGATCAACCCAGTTGTGCTCGCTCCCATCTTCCTCTTCACGCCAGCGTTTCTGATCTACCTTGGGCGCGCGCGAAACAAGCACCAGAGGCCAGAACGAGCAGCCTCCGCACTCAAGCTGACAAATGATCGCGAGGTTGGCTATGGTGTTGCGCTGGCGTTGCACTCTCTGCTGATTCCTCCCGCACCCAAACCCTCGCTGAAGACTTGAAAAAGCGGTTCCCTGAAGACACCACGGTCCGA
>JAOAPP010000162.1 GCA_025462985.1 Bryobacterales bacterium
TCCTCGATCATAGCCAGCGGATTGTCTCGCATTCCCTGAACTACCTCGGGCGCCGGGCCTCTCGCGCGATCATCGCCATTCTCGCCGCGATCGAGGTCCTGAATTACTGGGGCTTCAACATGACGACCATCATTGCGGGTCTCGGAGTTGGGGGCATAGCAGTCGCTCTCGCTGCCCAGCAAACCATAGCAAACGTCTTCGGGGGCGTTGCTGTGATTAGCGATCACCCGGTCATGGTCGGCGATTTCGGCAGCTTTGGTGGCCTTCAAGGGACGGTCGAAGACATCGGCATGCGTTCCACCCGCATCCGCACCTTGACCAGGACCATAGTGAGCATTCCAAACTCAAGCTTCGCTTCCATGAACCTGGAGAACTTTTCTCTGCGTGACAAAATCCTCTTCAATCCCACCCTCCAGATCAAACGAGCCACTTCGAAAGACCAGCTCACGCGCTGCATGAGAGCCATCGGAGATCTGCTGAAGCACGACAAGCGAGTTGAGGTCGGACCTACGCCCCTCCGCATCAGCGGTCTCTCGGCAGCTTACTTCGCGCTGGAAATCTTCGCATACGTGCTCACGCCGGACATCAACCAGGCTTATCAGATCGAGGCAGACCTCTTCCTGAGCATCAATGAAATCCTCTCCCAGCAGGGTGTCGAACTCGTCTGAGCGGATGCCGCGTCGACAGCTAAACTAGTAATTCCAGCATGGATGCACCCTCATCGAGCACCATCGCCGTGCTGGCCGAGAAACCTTCGGTCGCACGGGACATAGCCCGCGTGCTCGGCGCCGGGAAGCGCGGCGAAGGCTATTTTCAGGGCAACGGCTACGTCGTCACTTGGGCTATCGGTCACCTGGTTGCACTCGCACAGCCTCATGAGATCAATGGCGAATGGCGGCGCTGGCGTCCCGAAACGCTGCCCATGCTTCCCCGTCAGTGGCCGCTGGTAGTCTCGGATAAAACCAAAGAGCAATTCGAGACCGTTAAAAAGATTCTGACATCGCCGCGTGTTGCTCGGATTGTTTGCGCAACAGACGCCGGCCGCGAAGGCGAGCTGATATTCCGCTACATCTACGAAGCTGCCGATTGCGAGAAGCCCTTCGATCGCCTCTGGATCTCTTCACTGACCGGCGACGCCATTCGTTCCGGATTTGCGGCGCTCCGCCCCGGGCATGAGTTCGATCGCCTGGCAGATGCCGCATCCGGCCGCAGCCGTGCGGACTGGCTCGTCGGAATGAATTTGTCCCGCGCCTACTCGCTTGCCTATAAGGAGGAGCTTTCGGTGGGCAGGGTGCAAACGCCAACGCTCGCGATGCTTGTCGAACGCGAACTCGTTCTCCGCAACTTCGTTCCGGAGGATTACATCGAGGTCATCGCCGAATTCCATCCCTCCGGTCAGCCGGCGAACAACACCTACGAAGGAACCTGGTTTCGCTCACTCCCGGACGGAGCGCCGGCCGGCGGAACGGTCCAAAGCTCGACGCGGCTACCTCCCGACGGAGTCGAAGCCAAGCAGATCGTCGCTCGCGTCAAAGGTGGTCAGGCGCGCATCGAGTCCGCAACTGCGGAAACACAGCGCATTCTTCCTCCGCTTCTCTATGACTTGACTGAGCTGCAGCGTCACGCCAACCGACTGTTTGGCTTCACCGCCCAAAAGACTCTGGACATCGCTCAGGCTCTTTATGAGCGGCACAAACTCATCAGCTACCCGCGCAGCGACAGCCGCCACCTGTCCTCCGATGTAGCCAAGACTCTTCCGGCTGTTGTGAAAGCAGTTGCAGGGTCTTACGCGCAACTGCTGGCTCCCGGGACGGGCGAATGTCCTCTCGGCCGCCGTTTCGTGGACGATGCCAAGGTGAGTGATCACCACGCCATCATTCCCACCGCCTCAGCAGCTCAAAAAAGCGCTCTACCGGCGGATGAAAGCAAGCTCTACGATCTCATCTGCCGCCGCCTTCTCTCCGCCTGGCATGAAGATCACCTTGTAGCAGTGACGACGCTGATCACGGCCGTGTCCCACGGCGAAGTTGTCGATCGCTTCCATGCGTCTGGCAGCGCCGTGCAACAAGTCGGCTGGAAGGTTCTCGACCTTGCGCCCGAACGCAAAAAGGGGAGCAAGGAAAAAGAAACCGCAGAGCAGGTACTCCCGCCAGACCTCAAGCCGGAACAGGCAATTGACGTCGCTGGGGTCAAAGCAGCAGCGAAGAAAACGCGTCCGCCCAAGCGCTTCACTGAAGGAACATTGCTCACCGCAATGGAAACCGCAGGGAAGACACTCGAAGAGCGCGAGCTTTCCCTCGCAATGAAGGAATCCGGCCTGGGCACGCCTGCCACGCGCGCCGCCATCATCGAAGTGCTCCTGAAGCGCGGCTACATCACGCGCAATGGCAAAAACCTGGAGGCGACCGATAAAGGCATTCATTTGATCGAGGTCGTTCATCCCGAAGTGAAGAGTCCGGCGATGACCGGCCAGTGGGAAGCCTACCTGCAGCGGATCCAGAAGGGTTCCGCGGATCTGCAGCCCTTTCTGGAGGGCATCGAAAACTATGTTCGCGACGTCGTGGGCAAGGTTGAGGCCGCGCCGCCTGCCAAGAACGGCGTTCCGCCCCCATCACCGGTCGTCGAAGAGCACACCTTCAGCGCCGAAAACAAATCGCTCGAGGAACTGCTCCATGAAGGTTTCGGTTTCTCCGAATTTCGCCCCAACCAGGAAGCCGTCTGCCGAGCCGCCATCGCCGGCAAAGATGTTCTGCTTGTGATGCCTACTGGGGCCGGCAAGTCCCTTTGCTACCAGTTGCCCGGACTAGCGCGCAGCGGCACCACACTCGTCATCAGCCCGCTGATCGCTCTCATGGAAGACCAAGCGGCGAAGCTGCGAGAGCGCGGCTTCCGGGTGGAGCGAATCCACTCCGGCCGTGATCGCGCCGCCTCTCGCCAAGCCTGCATCGACTATCTCGAAGGCAAACTGCAGTTTCTCTTCATTGCACCTGAGCGGCTCCGGATCACCGGCTTCCCGCAGATGCTTGCCAAGCGCAAGCCGACCCTCATCGCGATCGATGAGGCTCATTGCATCTCGCAATGGGGCCATGATTTCCGGCCGGACTATCGCATGCTGGGCCAATACCTCCCGCTCTTGCGCCCAGCACCTGTGGTCGCGCTGACGGCGACTGCCACGCCGGCGGTTCAGCGCGACATCGCCGATCAGCTTCTGCTCTCCCAGCCGGCCAAGTTCATCCACGGTTTCCGGCGCGACAACCTGGCTGTCGAGATCGTCGAAGCGCCGCCTTCCAGGCGGCCTTCTCTCGCGCGCGAAATCCTGCTGGAGGACTCCCGTCGGCCCGCGATTGTCTATGTGCCCACGCGCAAACAGGCGGAATCCTTATGTAGTGAACTTGCGGCCGATTTCAAGGTAAAGGCGTATCATGCGGGCCTGGACAACGAACACCGCAATCGCGTCCAGCAGGATTTTCTGAGCGGCAAGATCGACGTCATGATCGCTACCATCGCCTTCGGCATGGGAATCGACAAGGCAGACGTGCGCTCGGTCCTGCACACTGCCCTTCCTGGAAGTCTTGAAGGCTACTACCAGGAGATCGGCCGCGCCGGTCGGGACGGCGCTCCCAGCCGCGCCATCCTCATGCACTCTTATGCCGACCGACACACGCATGACTTCTTCATCGAACGCGACTACCCGGATGTCAAAATCCTCGACCGCATCTTTGGAGAACTCACCACTCAGCCTGTCCCCAAAGAAACATTGAAACGGCAATTGCGAATGGATCCCGATCTCTTCGACAAGGCTCTTGAAAAGCTCTGGACCCATATGGGCGCGACGGTTGACTTTGAAGAAAACGTCAAGCGGGGCGAAGACGGCTGGAGGCAGGCGTATGTCGCGGTGGGTCAACACAAGAACGCTCAGTTGGCGGCCATGCTCAGGTTCGCGGCCGGACATCAGTGCCGGATGGCTTCTCTGATTCGCCATTTCGGAGACGTTGCGGACGCGAAGAGCGCTTGCGGCATCTGTGACTTCTGTGCGCCACACGACTGCATTGCGCAACAGTTCCGAGCTCCGTCGAATGCCGAATTGACTGCTGCTTCTCGCGTCGCCCACGCACTGCGAGGAGGCGGCTCAAAGTCCACCGGACGCCTGCACGCTGAACTGTATCCACAAAGCGAGTTGAGCCGAGACGCCTTCGAGGAAGTCCTTGGGGCAATGGCAAGGTCCGGTCATGTAAATCTGACGGACGAGGTCTTCGAAAAGGACGGTAAACAGATCCCCTATCGCAGCGTCCAGCTCACGGCTTCTGCCTATGAAGCAACCAGGCACGGAGTAAACGGAAACGCCTTTGCCGCTCTCTCGATGAAGCAACTGGAAGAGAGCGCGCCATCCGGGAA
>JAOAPP010000163.1 GCA_025462985.1 Bryobacterales bacterium
TCGGGCTGCCGCTGTTTGCAGCGTTCAACCGCGAAGTGCTGCTTTCCACGAATCCCGATCGAGCGCTCGATGATCTGGTCGCTACTCTGTACGAAGAATGGTCGGACTCTTCCGAATAAAGAACCGCTGTTTGTCCAGCTTTGGATCCACTGCGACATCGAAGAAGCCGACCATCATCTCGGCCCAGGTCTGCTCGCCCCAAGTCACTGCGGAGTCGGGATCCGGATTATGCGGATTGTTTTTTGAATTGTCGAACGTTGCGATCCCCTGCAGTGTGGTTCCGGCTTTCAGCGGAATCGGCTCGGCGAGGCGGTAGCTTAACTGCCAGTAGAAGTCATATTGCGGAATGCGGAGCAGAGTTTGCGGCGGGCTTCCGGGCGGAACCATCCGGTACTCAAATGACTTTCCCCTCAGATGCATATGCGGGAAGAAGCTTAGCAGCAATGCATCGTTCGGAAGCGTGCCGTGCACTTCCACCCGATGGTCCGGATCGCCGGGCGGAATCAGAAATTTGTCATTGGTCAACTGCAGCGTCAGCACGCGCTTGGAAGGCCGCTCCCGCGAGAACACAAGCCCGACACTCGTTCTATCTTGGGTCTTCGAGCCGCGGGCGGTGTAGTGCATCTGCAGAACGATATCGGAGCCTGCCGGAATCAGCTTTGCGTATCCACCGGGCCAGCGATCGGGCGAACTGCCGGGAGCATACACAAGCAGCACATCGCTGTCCGTCCACATCGCATCGCGCCGGAGCTTTTGGTCCGTCAGCTTATCGGCGCTGAAGGGAGTTCCGATCGGTGCGCCGCGCAGCCAGGACGAACCGGGCTCTCTGACATAAGCCACTGCGTGATGAACCACGGCGCGATTGCCCGGACGGATTTCGGACATTCGCACCCAGCGATCCTCGGCGAAATGAGTCGGAATGATCACGTACGTATACGGAACATCTCCCTCGGTCGGAATGGCAACAGGCTGCGGCATCTGCACCGTCACATCCGGCTGGCCGATGTTCCAACCTTCGGTCCAGCGAACAGACTGCGGAGCATCTTTCGGATCTCCCGCAGGTGCGTGCGCAGCGGCCCAATCCGCCAGGGTTGAGATCTGTTTCTCGCTCAAGGTTGGATCGTTGGCGAAGTTTCCGCACCGCTCATCGGCAAACCAGGGAGGCATCTTGCGCTGCAGTGTCTGCTCGCGGATAGCTGCGGCGTAGGGTCTGGCTTGCGCATAGGTCTCCAGCGGCATGGGCGCGATCTCGCCTGCGCGGTGGCACCCCTGACAATGTCTTTGCAGGATCGGCAGAACATCCCTATAAAAGGTAGGCGGCGCAGCCCGAAGCGCACCGATCGGGAATACTATGGCAAGGAATGCGGCGAAACAGACGGTCTTCCGACGGGCCGGTAAGGTCATGCGACGGCAATATTTAGCAACTCGCCTGAGTACCTGTTAGTCTACCAGTCATGTTCGGCATTGATGAGCGCGCTTTACGCGTTATTTGGACGGCTTTCCTGTTCGCGCTCGCGCTGACACTGGTCTATTTTATTCGCGACACAATCCTGGTCTTCGCACTCGCCATCTTTTTTGCGTACATGCTCTGGCCGGTGGTCGGACTGGTTGAGAGAGTCATTCCCAGGCGGCGCAACTGGGCATTGACGGTAGTGTATATCTCCCTGATCGGCATACTTGTGCTGCTCGGATTCGAACTGATTCCCACGATCGCGTCACAAGCCACCACTTTGGGCGCTCGTTTGCCCCAGGCGCTTTCCGGGAACAAACTGGCGACCATCCCGCTTCCGTCCCTGCTGGAGCCGCTGCGGGCCCAAGTGGTCACGTTCGTGAGTGAAAGGGCATCTGACCTCAGTTCGCGCGTGGTTCCGTTCGTTCAGCAGGTTGGACGCCATGTTCTGACCGGACTCGGCGCGCTCCTTCCGATGATTCTGGTGCCAATTCTCGCCTTTTTCTTCATCAAAGACGGTGAACACATCAGCAAACATCTAATGGGAGCGGTGGATGACGGCCACGACCGCTCACTGCTGAACCTGATTCTGGACGATGTACACTCGCTGCTGAAAAATTACATCCGCGCGCTGGTGCTAATGGCGGTTGCGTCCTTCGGCGCATGGGCTATTTTTCTGAGCGCGATGCGTTATCCGTACGAGCTACTGCTCGCCGGGTTGGCGGGAGTGATGGAGTTTATTCCGGTTATTGGTCCGGCTGCCGCTGGGATCATCATTCTGATCGTGAGTGGAACCAGCGGCGGCGGCAGCCTCATCTGGATCATCGTTTTCTGGGGACTCTACCGGGTATTCGCCGACTACGTCCTGAATCCTTACCTGATGAGCTCAGGCGTGGAAGTTCATCCGCTGCTGGTCCTGTTCGGAGTTCTGGCGGGCGAAAGCATCGGTGGGATTCCGGGAATGTTCTTTTCAATCCCCGCCATCGCTATCGCACGCGTCATTTTTGTTCGCGTGAGGGCTTCCTATAAGCAACAGCCAAATACGCCGCTCCGAATCGATAATGCGGAAGTGCGCAGGATGTAGGTATGGTCTAAGCTTTCGCCTCGACCACTTCTTTTTCCCTTTGCCGCATAGTGCGCATACTGACGCACTCCCGCACGAGGGGCGTGAAGCGCCCTTCAACCTTTGGCCCTGGATTTAGCCGGCTTGTTATAGCCCCGCTGAATTCCAGGCGCTATAGCTTGCGAATCCGGCAATCGCAACCGCATACACAATGGTCGCGGCCATCAGCCCCTTTCGCAGCTTGTCCATCATCTCGATCCGCTTACAGAGTTCGCTCTGGGCGGTTACTACACTCGCGTCGTGTGAATCATTGTGTAAGTGAATATAGTGGTCGCAGTGATCTTCCAGGTACTTGCGGTACAAACTTACGCCCAGTGTCACGAGCGCAAGAGCAGCGCAAACAATCGTATTCAAAACGAGGTTCATCTATGGATCGCTCCTTTCATCGGTCGGACAGCCCTCCCAGGGCACGTAGCACAGAAGCTTCACGCCTGAAGGACCGCGATCATAAGTCCGTATAAAGTTGATAAATGAGTTTCGCCACAGGCTTCAGGACCCGCAGCAATAAAACCATGCTTGGCAGAATATTACGCCTGTTTCTGTCTAATTTCAAGTCCACAGGTCACGCTGAGATTTACTGTGTTAGCGTTGCGGACAAGGTTCTATGCAAACCAGTAGGCGCGATTTTCTAAAGGCGGGTGTCGTGGCAGCCGCGATCCCCGTTGCCGCCGCGGCTCTTCCCCAAGCAACCACTGGAGGGGGTGCCACCGACTGGGTGACTCTCGGCAAGTCGGATGTGCGAGTAACTCGCCTGGCATTCGGGACTGGTACATTTAGCGGCAAAGTGCAGCGCGACCTGGGGCAGGCAGAGTTTACCCGCCTCGTTCGTTACGCCTATGATCGCGGCATTCGCTTTTTCGAGACCGCCGACAGTTATCACGGAATGCCTCAGATGCTTGCCGTGGCGCTCAAGGGTCTGCCTCGGGATTCATATCGCCTGATGACGAAGTACAACACAGCGGACATGAGCGATCCGGCAGGCACGATAACCCGCCTCCGCAGCGATCTTGGGGCCGAGTACGTGGACATCATGCTGCTGCACTGCGTCAGAACGCCGACCTGGCCCGAAGACTACAAGAAGCTGGAAGACCACTTCTCGGAAGCCAAGGAGAAGAAGGTCATCCTTTCTCACGGCGCCTCCGTTCATGGCCTCTCCGCTCTCGACGCCTTTCCGGGCATGAACTGGCTGGACGTGGCGATGATTCGCATGAATCATAAAGGTACAAAGATGGATACGCCGGCGCAACATGACTCCGACGACACCGGCAATGTGGATC
>JAOAPP010000185.1 GCA_025462985.1 Bryobacterales bacterium
TTGCCCGTCGATAGTCAACGCAACGCTTTGAATCTCCGGAGAGAAAGCAGGCTGCAAAGCAAAAGTGAGCTTCGGGTCGGCGGAGGCTCCGTTCGCATAGAGAGAGTTTGACAGCCGCGCTGCGTTGTTGAAGAAGGCGGCGAAGCGGGCCGTGATCTCAGGCTTTTTGCCTGGGGCCGGCACGTAGGACAGGCCTTGTTTAAGAAGGACGTCCTTGAGTTTCGCGTCATAGAACTGCCAGAGCGTTCCGCTTTGCGGACGGAAGACGGCGTTCATTTCTTCGAGTTCGGCCTTGGCTTTGGCATTGGGATCGAAGGGGAATTTGGTGAGCAGCCCACGGTACTTCGCACAGAACTCCGCGCCCGCGGCATTCAGCGGGGCAGGGCTGGCACCATTTGGCCTGACGGCGTCGAGCTGTGTGATGGGATCCGTCATGAGCTTCTGAATGATCGCCTCTATATGGGCATCGGGGTCGAGGCCGAGAGTCAACGCTGTTTGGCGGGCGGCGAGGAGTGCGGAACTGGCGGCGGAGCCGGTTTGATCCGCAGCGGTCTGGACCTGATCGGGAGGGAGTTTGGCGGCTTGATCCACGGAGTTCTGGAGCGCGGTCAGGGCGGACATGTAGGTCGAGTTCGAGGGACCAACGTACTGGTCGATGCTGCCTGGAGGCATCAATGTGTGCAGTGTTTTGAATGCCTTCTGCACCGGCGGGGCGTTCACGTCGGTGTGCTGGCTGGCAAGCGAGAAGAGGGCCAGCAGCGGCGACTGCGCACTGGAGGTCAAAGTGAGCTTTCTGGCGGCATCGCTCAGGCCGGCGTAGCGGACCACGCTGCTTTTTCTGAGGTAGTCGCGCCAGGCGGCAATGTAGTCGCGCTCATAGAGAGCTTCGATCTGATGCGGAAGATTGGTGGAGTCTTCCTTGTTGGATGTTTGATCTCCAAGAACCCACTTTTCGCCCGTTGCGTATTGGGACGGATTCTTGATGGCGTTCTGTATGGATGTGAAACCAGGCTTTGTAAAGGCTCCTCGGATTTCCAGGTTGTTGATGACAACCGCGGAAGACCCTGGGAACTGCTGGTTGAATATGACGGGCTTGTTTTTGCTGTTTGCGTCCGTCAGCATCGCCTGATAAATGCGCGGCGTGCCCCCGAACTGCAGCAGGAACTGACGCGCTTTGGTCACAGCTTGAGCATCAGCGCTTACGGCGTATGGATTCTCCTCGATCAGTTCGGCGGTGTAGAAGTCGAACTGGCGACGGGCGAGCGTCACTTTGCGTGGATCGATAGCTTGATTGCCTGTCCAGCGCTCGGCCAGCAGCGGCGGAAGGAACTGAAGCGTGGCTTTTTCATGATTGGCGGTCATTTCAAGATACGCTTTCAGGGTGTTGTAGTCGTAACCGTAATCTGCCTGGGGCGGCGGCGTAGCGGGCCAGCTTCGCATGGTATCGAGCAGCCGGCCGTGCAGTCCATCGAAGAACAGAGTTTTGAAACGAGCGAAGTAAATGCGCTTTGCTTCCGGCAGGATGTCCGAGCCTGTATAGAGACCCCATCGCATGGAGAGCGGGGGATGGGTGCGATCATACTCGGTTATCTCGACGAGCGACTGACGCAGGGAATCGAGCTTGACCAGGGACTCAAGCGGCACCGTCTGGGCGGATGAGTTGTCGGACGAAACCTCCGCGGCTGCGCGGCGCACGTCTGAGATCAGTTCGCGGTTCTTAATGAAGGAGATAAGAGAGCCAACTGCAAAGACGACGAACAAAGCTATCATGCAGCCGAGCAGAAGACGGCGCGAGGAACTGGTGCGGCTGCTGGCAGCGCTCGCAGCGAGACCGCTGCGATCACTTAAAACGACATTGCGGAAGAAGCCGGGAAGAAAAACCCAATCCGGCACTTTGCGACGAAGGGCCCGTGAGCTTACAGGACGAGCCTGAACTTCCGCCACGGAGCGCTGGTAGCTGAAGATGCTGGTGGCATCCGGATTCGATGGAGTCTGATGCCCGAACGATTGCTCGATGGGCGCGGCCGCTTCGTCGTTGACGATGACGGGCCGCACTCCAGCAAAATAAAAGCCGCGCAGAAACGGCCCGACACCCAGCTGGCTGGGGCGACACAGTTCGAGCAGAAACTTGACTCCTGCGGTTCGCAGTTTGCGGAATTCGCGGGGGAACTCGTAGGCGGAGAGAGCCGAATCAGGGTCCGCTTCGCGAGCAAGCAGTTCCGTTCTCTTGTCGCTCAGGGAGACGGCGAGTTCTGCGAAGGCCTGACTGAGGCGTGCTGCCTCCCGCTCTCCGTACACGCCGGAACTGAGTTTCTCGGCGGGGAGGGTAACGCCCAGAATTTGCGCGGCTTCTTCACGGTCGAGATTCTTTACAAAATCGAAGAAGAAGCCGACCCTGTCCATCTTCGTGAAGAGAACATAAACGGGCAGATTCGAACCAAGCTTGGAGGAGAGTTGACCAAGCTGCGCGCGGAGAGCTTTGGCAGCGTCGGCAGCGGCTTCGGGAGCACCGGGTCTGAGCAGGCTCTCACACTCATAACAGACGACGATGGCGCGCGGGGCTCCTTCCGCTTTGCCGACGGCGGCCTTCAGCTTGCCGGGTTGGAGATATCTCGCGAGCGCTGCCCACGTGGCGGGGTTTGATTGAAGGGCGGAGCCGATTTCCAGAAACACGGCTTTCTGAGCGAGCCAGGCGTTGCCTACGACGGTAGGAGCAACAGCCCCTTCGCTGCTGACCTGCCCGGCCAGGAGTTCGGGTTCCAGGCCGGACTGCAGCACAACCGTAGTCTTGGCGGATGCTTCCGGACCGATGACGAAGATGACCGGGAGCTTGTCGAACCGGGCAGTGCGGCCGAGCGCGGAAGCGGAGAGCTTTGACTCGGCTTCCTGAAGAATACTCCCAATCTGCGCTGGCCCGACGCCGATGGGTGCGCCAATGCGCCCATCTTCTTCGCGTGCGGGACTCGTTTGTTTCGCATACCAGATGACAGCGACTGCGATGAGGGCAATCGCCACACTCAGAACGAGCTGGAGAGCCAGGACTTTGTGCGGGGCTAAACCTGTGAATGGGGGCACAACCCAGGAGAGAAGGAGCAGCACGACAGCGCCGATCCCGATGGCTACGGGAGTTTTCATCGGCCGGTCCCGGCTTCCGCGATCGTTTCGATTGAGGTTTCCGCCGACTGCAATGAAAACTTATACAAGACGAACAGAAGAACGGAGAGAATGGCGCAGACGAGTGTTAAGTAGAGCATAGGCCGAGTCCATGCATCCGAGCGGGACCGCAGGCGGGATTCGGCTCCCGGACGCCAGCGTGGCGACAATTCAGGAGCGCGGCCGCGGATGCGTCCGATTCGAGACATCAGCGACTGCCGGAGACTTAGAAGTTCTCCACGACCGGAGATGCTGTATTTACCGGCGAAACCGAGAGTCAGACACAAAAGATAGACCTCGATAACATCGGCCAGGTGAGGAGAATCCGGCTGACGCATGAGGCGCTCGAGCTTTTCGAAAAACACTTCTCCGCCCTTGTGCTCTCCCGATAATTCCTGCTGGAGAGGCTTTCGGGCCCAGTCAGCGAAAGCGGCGTTGCGCAGGTTGAGCACCGTCTCATCCAGAAACGCGACGACGGCAAAGCGAGCAAGGGAAATGTCTTGATCCGAGTAGCCGAGAGAACGCCCTTCTTCATTGGCGAGTTTCAAAGCCTGAATGAATTGCTGCCGGAAGTATTGCGCATCGGAAACGCTCTGCCGGTTTGTTTTCAATCGGACGATCGATGTGAGTGTTTCCTGGTAGGCCAACGCCAGGTTCGAGCCCGTGGGAGTGTTCGGAAGGCCTGCTTGCGCCATAAAGAGAGTAAGATTTCTGGGAGCGGTTTACCATTCTAGCCGAGTTTCAAGTATTTCTCGCGGTGAGGAAGCGGAAAACTGTTATATCGTTGGAGGTCGGCATGGCGATAAATTTGCGAGCCTTGATCGGGAAGTTGAATCATGTGAGCCGGAGCGCCCTCGAAGGAGCGGCCGGCCTGTGTCTCTCGCGTTCGCATTATGACGTCGAGATTGAACATTTTCTGGTGAAGCTGCTGGATTCGCCGGGGTCCGACTTCGCTCCGATTCTGCGGCACTTCGAAGTGAACACTTCGCGACTGGCCGCTGAACTGACGCGGAGTCTGGACCGGCTGAAGACGGGCAACGCGCGGACTCCGGCATTTAGTCCAACGCTGATTCAAATGCTGCGTGAAGGATGGACGTACGGATCGCTGGAGCACAACGCCGATTCTATTCGAACCGGGTACGCCGTGCTCGCGCTGGTGAGCGTCGATGAGCTGTCGAGGCTCATTGGCGGAGTGAGTCAGGAGTTGCAGAAGATTGAGCCGGAAGCGCTTCGGCGGGATTTTCTGGACATTGTCGCGGGTTCGGAGGAGGCAACGACGCCCGGCGCAACGGCGAGTCCGGAAACGCCACAGGCTGCCGCCGGCGGTGGGAAGACTCCGTTTCTCGATGGCTACACAGTGAACCTGACGAAGAATGCCAGGGCCGGAAAGGTCGACCAGGTGCTGGCGCGCGATTTCGAGATCCGTCAGGTGGTGGACATTCTCACGAGGCGGCGTCAGAACAATCCGATTCTGGTGGGGGAAGCAGGTGTCGGGAAGACCGCGATCGTGGAGGGTTTTGCGCTTCGCGTGGCCAATGGGGACGTGCCGACGCCGCTCCGGAATGTCGCCGTACATACGCTTGATCTGGCGCTTCTGCAGGCAGGCGCGGGGGTAAAGGGAGAGTTCGAGAGCCGGCTGAAGGGACTCATCAATGAAGTGAAGGCCTCTCCGACGCCAATCATTCTGTTCATAGATGAAGCGCACACGATGATTGGCGCTGGGGGACAGGCGGGGCAGAACGACGCCGCGAATCTTCTCAAACCGGCGCTGGCGCGAGGGGAGCTTCGAACGATCGCGGCAACGACATGGTCGGAGTACAAGAAGTATTTCGAAAAAGATCCGGCGCTGGCCCGGCGCTTTCAACTGGTGAAAGTGGAGGAGCCGAGCGAGGCGCAATGCGAACTGATGCTGCGCGGCGTGGTGCCGGTGCTCGAGAAACATCACTCGGTCCGAATCCTCGATAACGGCCTGGCGGCGGCTGTGAAGCTTTCGCATCGATACCTGCCCGACCGCCAGCTGCCGGACAAAGCGGTGAGCGTTTTGGATACGGCGTGCGCGCGACTGGCGCTGGGGCAGAACTCCCTTCCCGCGGCGATTGAGGATGCGATGCGCACGCTGGATGACCTGGCCGTGCAGAAGCGGGTGCTTGAGCGGGAGGCGGCGACGGGAACGGACCATGCCGAGCGGTTAGGGCTCATCGGCGAGAGCAAAGGCGCGACGGAGGAACGGCTCAAGAACCTCCAGGCGCGGTGGGAAAAGGAACGAAAACTGGTTGACCAGATCCGGGAACTGCGGGCCAAGCTGGAAGAGGGTCACGGTTCGCCTGCGAGCAACGGGGCCAATGACGGTTCCGAGTTCCGGGCGCAGCTTTCGGCTCTGAATGCCGACCTGGATGCGCTTGTTGGCGAGACTCCGCTGACGCGGGTCTGTGTGGATGAACAAATCGTCGGTGAAGTGATTTCGGGGTGGACCGGCATTCCGGTGGGAAAGATGCTAAAGGACGAAGTCAGCACGGTGTTGAACCTCGAGCACGCGCTTGGGCACCGGGTTATCGGGCAGGACCATGCCTTAGCCGCGATCAGCCAGCGAATCCGAACTTCGCGCGCGCGGTTAGATGATCCAAACAAGCCGGTCGGCGTGTTTCTGCTGGTGGGACCGAGCGGAGTGGGCAAGACGGAAACGGCTCTGGCCCTGTCAGATCTGCTTTATGGCGGCGAGAAGAATGTAATCAGCATAAACATGTCGGAGTTTCAGGAGGCGCATACGGTTTCGACCCTGAAAGGCTCGCCTCCGGGCTATGTCGGGTATGGGGAAGGCGGAGTTTTGACGGAGGCAGTACGACGTCGGCCGTACTCGGTAGTGTTGCTCGATGAGGTTGAAAAAGCGCATCCGGACGTTCTCGAATTGTTCTTCCAGGTATTCGATAAAGGTCTGATGGAGGACGGCGAGGGCCGGCAGATCGATTTCAAGAATACGATCATCATCCTGACATCGAACGCGGGGACCGATACGCTGGCAAAGCTGTGCGCCGATCCGGAGACGATGCCGAGCGCGAGCGGACTGGTAAAGGCGCTGAAGCCGGAACTGGATAAAGTGTTCAAGCCCGCATTTCTGGGCCGGCTTGTGATTACGCCGTACTTCCCGATCCGCGACGAAGCGCTGCGGCAGATCATCGTGCTGAAACTCGGGAAGATACAACGACGTCTGCAGGAGACACACAAACTGTCGCTCAGTTACGACACCGAGTTAGTGGAAGAAGTGGCGAAGAGGTGTACGGAGGTAGAAAGCGGAGCGCGTAATGTGGATAACATTCTGACTAACACGCTTTTGCCCGATATCTCTCGCAACCTACTGACGGCTTTTGCAGAAGGCTCGAAGTCTGACGGGATTCACGTGAGCCTTGGTGAGAACGGGAGCTTCGTTTACAGTCCAGGCGTTTCGACGTATAGTGTGTAGCCATGGGAATGCCTGCGGCTCGCATCAGCGATATGCATGTTTGTCCAATGGTGACTCCAGGAGTCCCACCGATTCCGCACGTCGGCGGACCTATTCTGCCGCCGTGCGCAGTTACGGTGCTGATTGGCGGAATCCCCGCAGCGCGTATCACCGATATGGCCCTCTGCGTAGGACCTCCCGATGTCATCGTGAAAGCGTCTGCAACAGTCCTGATCAATAAGCTTCCCGCCGCTCGCATTGGCGACCTAACTGCGCATGGAGGCTCTATCGTGATGGGATACCCGACCGTTCTGATCGGCGGATGAAGTTCAAAGTCTTTTCTCTCAGCCATTTCATAACGGCCGCCGATGTGATAAGTTACGGGGCGGTAGATTCCTCGGAGCCATCTTTAACTTGCATCCGCTCACACTCGGCAGCACGGGGCAGTTTCGAGCACTGCGTCAGTTGTTGTTCGACCACGACTATACGGAAGAGGCGGTGTGCCATCGCCTGCAGATCCCGTCTATTTACGATTTCAAAACGTTGCGGGAAGGACGCGAGGGGGATCCCGGCATCAATGACGGACTCGATGCGCTGATCCGGCTGTTGATGGACGAAGAGGCGCTTCCGGCAGAAGCCCTGGAAGACCGTCTTGGCCCGGCCGCTCTGTCGGTTCTCGAAGATCTTGCGATCGTCAAAAGGCTGTCCGATGATCAATCGCGAGTTTATGCGGATGCGGTGTTGTACCCGCAGGAAGGCTTGTTCATTGCATCGGACCGCACGTTTCGGGTTGATCCTCGCGCGGATGTGACGCTGCCGGAAGACATCGTGTATGCCTCGATTACGAAGAATACCGGCCGGTTTGTTTCCATCCTTCCGTCCGATCCCTGCGATAGCTTTCTGGAACTGTGCTCCGGGAC
>JAOAPP010000564.1 GCA_025462985.1 Bryobacterales bacterium
GGTCGTCTAGTCCTTCAGTCTGATCAGACATCCACTTCGGGATGGGGCGCGACGAAGCCAGTCAAGATCCCGCAGTACCACAACGAGTTCCACCGCTTTCATGGCTTTGTGTTCTTTGATGCACAGGATGCGGGAGCGCTGCCCTGGAACACTGCAAAGACTGGCATCGATACGGACTCGCCAGTGTTTCGCACCGTCAAGACTGAGATGATCGTCGCCATGAGGCCCGTGATTGATATGTTGAATGCCCTCAAGGCTGAAGAAAATCCTACCGCCAAGACTTCGGCTCGTATCGCTACCAAGGCGCTGGAGCAGGCCAAATCCTCCTCACTCCGCGAGCTTCCGAAGCAGAAAGCGTTTGCGTGGCCAACCGCGAAGGGGAAGATCGAAGCGAAGGAAGCCCTCATCTGGGTCAGGTATCAACTCTTACGGACGAGGCTAGAGCGAGCCAAGCGTCTATTAAATGTGACGTCGCCAGAAGAGGTTGGTGAAACGACGTTTTCGTTTTGGGAAGAGCGTCATAAGTGACGGCAGCGTCTCCCATGGACGTGAGGGGTCCGTCCTATAAACGAGTTGACTACTCACTAAGGCGTGCGAAGGCCATCCAGCGGAAAATGGTAGTTGAGGGTTTGTCGCTGCTGCGCCGCTTCGCGCCGTTTTCGCAATATCGTTTCATCGGCTTCGGTGGCCTTCGCTTTGCCGACCTAGCCCTTGTGCACCAGCAACTGGGGATTACCAAGCTGATAAGCATCGAGCACGAGGCCGACGGCCTTCAGCAAAAGCGCCTGCAGTTTAACAAGCCGCTTCGCTCAATTGAGCTGCGCTTTGGCAAATCAAATGACCTGCTGCCGAAAGTTCCCTGGACCGGCAGAACCATCGTGTGGCTTGACTACGATGACGGGATGTCCGCGGATGTCCTCACTGACGTAGCCACGTTCGGTACTCTCGCACAGTCTGGCAGCGCACTACTGATCAGTCTTCCACTCAGAGCCGGCGACGATACAAAACCAGAGAAGCTCCTAAAGGCATTCAGGAGTGCCATTGGCTCCAGCCCACTTCCAGCGGGACTAATCTCATCGGACTTGGACGGCTGGGGATGGGCTCAAGCTTGCCGCAGGGTGATAGCGGGCGCTCTCCAAGATGCGCTGGCAGATCGAGGGCTAGCGCTTGCATCGTCTGAGCGACTCAGGTGCCATCAAGTCTACAATATCGAATACGTCGATTCGAGGAGAATGCTAACGGTCGGATTTGTGATTGTAAGTCAGGAAGAATCCGGTAGGTTCCTCGTCGATGAGTGGACCGATCTACCATGGTTTCGCTCGAAGGAGGAAGCGCTCAGAATAGATCCGCCCATCCTCACGCCGCACGAGCTCCGGCACTTGGCGCAGCAACTACCACGTGCTGACGGAGGCAGTCTCAGTTCGCCCGGCATCAGTGACGAGGAGCTGGCGATGTTTGAGCAGCTATATCGTCACTACCCGCTGTTCATAGAGGCGATTGCATGAAATGTCTTCATGCAAACCGCGTCTTGGGATGGTGCCGCCGTTGAGCGCGACACCAAGTGCGCGGCATAGCGAAGCGCTTAGTCCGGCGGACGCCCGTGATGTAATGAGTGGCCGTCCGGTTGCAATTGAGCTCTTCTGTGGAGTGGGTGGTTTTGGCCTCGGCCTTAAGCAAGCTGGCTTTGACGTGACACTCGGAGTCGAGATTGATGAAATGGCTGGTAAGTATGCTGCTTACAACCTTCCAACGATGGAGGTTCTAGCTGGCCCCAAGCTCGGCGACGTTCGTAGAATTGGAGGGGCCGTCTTAGGGGCTGCGCGACCCGATCGCGGCAGCGATGTTGCCGTACTCGCGGGCGGGCCGCCCTGCCAAGGATTCAGCGGGGCCGGGAAACGAAACGCGAGAGACCCTTTGAATCGCCTAGTCGCGGAGTTTGCGCGAATCGTGCTCGAGGTGATGCCGCGTTCCTTCGTATTGGAGAATGTGCCGGGGATCACGTTCAGCCGGAGTGGTGCCTTGACGCGCGCCCTCAGTGCACTGTCGGTGGACTACTCAGTGTCTGAGCCAACGACGCTTTGGGCCGATGATTTTGGCGTGCCTCAGGCCAGAGAGCGTGTATTTGTGCTTGGCATTCGCCGCGACCTCGGGGTGGAGCCTTCCTTTCCGCAGCCATCGCACAAGGGCACGCAAGGCAGTAAGTGCCGTGGGGGATTGAGTGACGCTATCGTGGTTCGTCAGGCCATTTCTGACATTCCCTACACCGGACGCCTGTCCTGCCTTAGGGAGGGTCATCGCCTTCTGTATGCGCGCCCTCCCGAGTCGGAATACGCGCAAGAGATGCGAGGGTTGCGGCACGACGTGAACGATCACTCGCTGGCAGTGGAATGGGACGCGACTTGGTGTGCGAATCTGCATCCTACAATTCACGGCCCCTCAATGCGAAGTCGGTTGCGGCGACTCGCGTACGGAGCGACGGATGCCGTCAGTGGGTTGCGTCGGTTGGATCCGGAAAGAGCGGGCACGACTATTCGTGCCGGGACGACGGCGGACCGTGGGTCGCGATCGGCTCCAAGACCTGTGCATCCGCATCAAGCGCGAGTGCTCACGACTCGCGAGTGCGCACGGCTCCAGTCGTTCCCAGATTGGTTCATGTTCCACCCCGTCAAATGGCACGGCAATAGGCAGGTTGGCAACGCCGTCCCCCCGTTGCTTGCCCGAGCGATTGGCAGGCATCTCTTGGGATTGTTGGGTGAAACGATTACTCCGACGTATACCGAGCCGGTGCGACGCGACGCCAGACTGGTGGAACGCGATCGCGGTTTTGGCGCGATCTAAACGGACCGCCGCCAGCCTCGGCAGGCGTGCACGCATGGCAGCGGAGCTAAATCTTCCGTCGTCTAGCCCATAGCATCGCCGAGCATCGAACATACGAACGGCCCACTTGAGTACTTCGCGAGTTGGTCGACCTCCACGGTGGCATCGAACAGCTTGTCGGGCAGGAGTTCGTTGGCCGGATCCGGCGGAAGCTTGTCGATCTCGGTGCGGGCATACTGATGAGATGCGCGAGCGCATCCGCGATCGCAGCGCGCAGCCCGCGCCACTCCGCAGCGCGCTTGGCGGCTCCAACGCTCGTTATACCGCATGGGAGAGAAACTCGCCCCCCTGCTCATATTCGGCGACAATCTTCATTTCTGCGTTGCGACGCTGGAGGGAGTTGCGCATGTACTGTGTGAGGAACAGATGCTCGGCGATCCAACCCAACGGTCCCGGCGGCGCGGTAAAGTCGAAGACATCCCGCATGCCTGCCGAGGAGCATTCCACACGAGGAGGCAGGCGCGTGACCGGAGGTGCCCGCTCTACGGGATGGGAAGCGCGGATAGTTGGTGACGCGGACGAGATGGTCCGGCCGGAGGATCGTGCGGACGCGGTCGGGCACTTCAAGGTGGCGTTGGGGCCTCGCTCGTCTCCGGTATGCTTCCCAGGGAGGGGGTGTGGCGATATACCCGCAGGGTCGTTCGGAACCGGTTCGCGGTCGCGCAGCCTGGAACGTCAGCGGGTATCGCGGGAATGCGGGCAGGGGGGCGTCGGCCCTCTGGCTGACGCCCCCCGGTTCAACTTGGCCTCCCGTTCTAAGGTTCTTGCGGCTTCTCCAACCGCTCAAGCCGCCGCTCGGTGCGGGCCTGTCGCCTGTTGGATGCGGTGCGGAACTCCACTGCCTGGCTCACCATGTGGTCAATGGCCTCGAGTCGCCGATCGAGCCGCTCGAAGCTCGCCGTGGACTCGTCGTGATACGCCTTCACTTCCGCACCGATGTTGTTCTTCGTGTTCTCCATCTCCTGCCGCCAGACGC
>JAOAPP010000239.1 GCA_025462985.1 Bryobacterales bacterium
AGATGGTCGGCTGGCCTTCCACGATCGGCTGCGGCTCATCTTCTTCCTCTTCCACGGCAGGCTCAATCGGCGCGGGTGGAAGCGCCGGCGGGTAGAACTCCGCTCCGAGTTGCACGATCAGTCCACGGTCCTCGTCAGGCTCTGCACGGACCACCGTCTTGTCTTGAGCGTAGTTCAGAAATTCGGTGAACTGCTGGAATCCCAGGTTGGCCAGATTGAAGTTCGGCTGCTCCGCCATGACCCATTGTTCGAGCTCTTCGGCGGTCACGCCGTTTTCTAGCTCCATGCGGTGCGTTTCGAGCACATCCCGCAGCAGCGGTAATCCCTCTTCCGGCCTTGGCGCAGCTTTCTCCGGACCGTGACCGCCACGGCGCTCGATGATGTAGCGCCCACCTGAACCGCTGACGTTGATGAATTCCGCCTTCTTCAGCTTGTCCACAAAGTCCGAAAAGCTGCCGGCGCCGTAGGCTCGTTCGCTGAAGGCCGGGTCCAACTGCAACATCGTGCTCTTCAGGAGACCGAGTTGCGGCTGAACCGCGCGTCGTTCCAAAACCTGCAGAGCGCGTTCCACCAGCGGCAGAGCCTGCGTGAGGTCCAGAGGAGCGGGGCGCGGACCTCGCTCACGCTGTTGCTGCTTATCCTTGCGGTCCTGACGTTCGGGCCGATCTCCGCGATCGCGCCGGTCGGGCATAGGCACCGCAACGATGCGATCTCCGTCTTCGAGTAACGACTCATAGCTGACGAACTCGTGGCAGTTCTGCTGAAGGATCGTGCTGGTGAAGGCCATGCCTCCGAGCACAAACACAGTCTTTCCGTACTCTTTCAGCTTGTTGACTAGGGGGATAAAGTCGCTGTCACCACTGACGACTGCGAAGGCGTTTACGTGGGCATGCGTGAAGGCCATTTCGAGGGCATCGAGGGCGAGGTTAATATCTGCCCCGTTCTTGTCACCCCTGGGTGACGGAATCCGCTGCACCATCTGCACTGCGTTTTCGGCCATCAGGCGAGTGGCGCCTTCCTGCCGTCCCCAGTTGGCGTAGGCGAACTTCGCCACGATGTCGCCTCGTTCTTTCAGTGCACCAAGTGCGAGCGACACATCGAATTCACGCCGCAGCGTCGACTTTACGCCAATCTCGATGTTGTCGTAATCGACAAACACGGCAATGTTCAGTCTCTCTTGCATCAAATCTCTTTTCTGTCCGTAATGCTTGCGTTGCGCGGGGCCAATAGCACGAGGGAGCATATTCTATCAGCCTGTATTCAGGCCCCCCGTTGGTTCAGGCGAAGGCGTCGCGAAGCCCGCGGCTTGCGCCAAACCTCTTCCGCCGCTCTCAGAGGCGTCGTCACGCCCGGTGCGCCGGAAACAGTAGATCGTCCGATCATTTGGGCACTCTCCTCTGGGAGTTGCATCAGAAAATGTCCCCGGTGTTCGCCGAAGCGCAACTAAATGGCCCGGTTCGAAAATTGCGACGCCGGAAAGCAACTTTGCGCCGCCGTCATGCGTTTCGGGAGGCCGCTTGAGGCCCCGATGGCATGGACGGGGACGTACATAGTTACACTGTCCAGATTATAGAACGGTCTTTACACGATAGGGCCCATTTGCGCCCGCCTTCTGAGACCATGTTGTTAAACCGCCATGAACGAACCGACTTTCGATCCACCTTCCGTCAATCTGAACCGTATCTATACAAGGGCGGGAGACTCTGGTGAAACGCGTTTAGCGGGGGGACAACGGCTCCCGAAAGACGACCTCCGCATTGAGTGCTATGGCACAGTGGATGAACTTAATGCGTTCATCGGCTCCGCCAGGATTGAGGCGGAGCTTCTGGCCGGAAACCAAGAGGAACTGCTTCTGTTCGCAAATATCCTGAGGCGTGTACAGCATGAGTTGTTTAACCTTGGCTCGATCCTCGCAACGCTGCCCGAGGATGTGCATCCCAAGCAGGCGCGAATCACCGGCGCCGATGTGGACCAACTGGAACACGACATTGACGCTGCGAACGGAGATCTAAAGCCGCTGCAATCGTTTGTCCTGCCGGGAGGGAGCCGCCTCGAGGCGGACCTTCACATCTGCAGAACGGTGTGCCGCCGGGCGGAGCGCCTGCTGGTGGCGATGGCGCGTGTCCAGGAAGTCCCTCCGGACGCGGTCCGATACCTCAATCGCCTCAGTGATGCCTTGTTCGTCTGGGGGCGCTGGGTGAACCATGTGCTGGGCGCTCCCGAAGTCCTCTGGGAGCCCAATTCCGCAGCGAGCGGCAGTGCAGGAGCATAGACTGCAGGCATGACGCCTCGCGCGGACTCGACCGAAAGCGGCCACTGGGCCGCGCTCACGGCTGGCTTTCTTGGATGGACTCTGGATGCTTTCGACTTCTTCCTGGTCGTTTTCTGCCTCACCGCAATCGGAAGAGATTTTCATCAGACCGATAAGGCGGTAGCGCTTTCGATCACGCTCACGCTGGCGTTCCGCCCTGTGGGTGCGTTCCTGTTCGGGTTGATGGCGGATCGGTATGGGCGCAGGCTGCCGCTCATGCTCGATCTGGTTTTCTACTCGGTGGTGGAGGTGGCGACGGGATTCGCACCGAACTTCACAGCGTTCCTGGCTCTCAGAGCTTTGTTCGGTATCGGCATGGGCGGCGAATGGGGCGTGGGCGCGTCGCTTGCAATGGAAAAAGTACCTCACAAATGGCGCGGGCTGCTGTCGGGAGTCCTGCAACAGGGTTATGCGCTGGGCAATTTGATGGCGGCTCTCTGCTACCGCTTTCTGTTCGACCGGTGGGGCTGGCGTCCGATGTTCTTCCTTGGTGGAATCCCGGCGCTGCTGGCTTTGTTTGTCCGGCTGCGCGTGAAGGAGTCGGAAGTGTGGGAGAGGAGCAAAGGCCGAAGCTGGGGGCAGTTGCGGCACAGCATTCTTTCTCAGTGGAAGTTGTTCCTTTACATGACGGTTCTGATGGCTGGAATGAACTTCGCCTCGCACGGAACTCAGGACATGTATCCGACTTTTCTGCAGCGATTCTGGAAGTTCAGCACCACCACGCGGGCCAACATCTCCGCCATTTCGATGATCGGCGCAATCGTGGGTGGAATCACGGTGGGACTGCTCTCCGACAGGATCGGCCGGCGGCGGGCGATCGTGCTCGCATTAGTGGGAGCGATTCTGACGATACCGCTATGGGCCTACGCCCCACAAATGGGCCTGTTGGTGACTGGAGCCTTTCTGATGCAGTTCTTCGTGCAAGGCGCATGGGGAGTGATTCCGGCTCACCTGAGCGAGTTATCGCCGAACGAAATACGCGGCTTTCTGCCGGGCTTCTCATATCAGTGCGGCGTGCTGGTGGCGGGAACCGTGGTGTACCTTGAACCTGCGCTGGCCGAACACATGAGCTACGCAACAGCGATGGCCGTGATAGCAGGTGTGATTTTCGCCGGTACTGCCGTTATCGCCGGGCTTGGAAGAGAGCGCAAGGGGCTCGACTTTAAGCCTCTGCCCGAAAGCTTGCACCAGGGCGAAGTCAGATATTGATGCCCAATTGCCAGAGGATGAAGCCAATCGCCTGGCGGAAGTACAGCCATCGACGTTCGACGCGCCCCAGCGGCTTACCGATGCGAGGCGATCCGTACACTTTGATTCCGTGGGCCTGCAGCAGCCGCTTGACTCGGAAGATGTGATACCCGTCGCTCACGACAATGCAGGAATGCAAGTTCATGCTGAGCATGATCTCGGCCGCGGATTCCAGGCTTTGCGCAGTTGTGGCTCCTTCGGGTTCGACAAGGATGGCCTCCGAGGGTACACCTTTGCCGATAAGATAACTACGCCCCACTTCGCCCTCGGTGTAACGGGTATCCCCGCCGGCGCCGCCGGTTGTGAGCAAGTGAGCCGCGAGTCCTTTCGAGTAAAGGTCGAGCCCATGGTTGAGACGACTCTGCAAAACCGGGGAAGGCTTCCCGCGATATTCGGCCGCACCGAGAATGATGATGACATCTGCCCGTCGCGCTTCGTCGAGCGTTGACTGTCGTTCAATCTTCCCAGCGATATAGAACAGGTAGCCTAGAAAGAGGACTAGAGGCAAAAGGAGCAGGCCTGTGAGGACTCGCTTCATGCGGCTTTGTATGGCGACATTTTGTCAGCTGAAAGTCTAGTGTATGCCGCCGAAGAATGTTCCAAGGAAATGCAAATCACCAGTCCAAAAAACCCGTTGTTGCAGGACATACG
>JAOAPP010000276.1 GCA_025462985.1 Bryobacterales bacterium
ATGCGTAGAGATGCATCAGGTGTCCATGATCAGGCACAAGATCGTCGATAGTGCGTGACCGGGGCAGAGCGTACAGATTGCGGCACTAAAGCCAGACGGGCTCCGTTAATGTTAACGTCAGCAAGTCCCCGTGCGTGGCCGCACTCATTTGGAGCGGCTTATAGACGTTATGGTTATAGCTCGTTGCTTCAGCGTTCCACCATTTCCTGCCGTACCAGATCACTGCCATCACCACGGCAAAAGCGATCAGCATACCCACCCGTCCGCTACTGCGCTGCGCCTCGTCCGGAGCAAGCCCGGGCGCAAGCTTTGCCTCGCGCATTGAAGCGCCGACAATCGCCACTAATCCAAAAACCAGGAAGGTCATCAACACGGAAAGCAGCGCTCCCAGTCCGGTCTGCATGGGTTTCGTGCTCGTCGCCACTGAAGGCACGGGAACCGCAACCGTTCCCCCGCCTAATTCTCCGGTCGCCGATACCTTTACCTCCCATGACCCGGAGGCCATCATCCACAGCGTTCCTGTGAAGAACTGCGGGTCTTGAGCCGAAACGGTCAACGTATCCGGAACTGGAGCGAACTGTGCGCCGGGTCCGGACATCGGCAGTGGTACGGCTCGGAGCTCGCGCACCCCGGGTGTCTCGGAACGGATCTCAAGTTCAGCAACTCCCGGAATCACCGTCGGCGGCCTAACCGTAATAAACAATTTGTACGGACCAGCCTGCGCTTGGAGATAGATATCAGGACTTCCTACGTGCGCGTTGGCCGCAAAAGCGAAGAGCCCGACAAGCACAGGGATACGCGAAATCGGCAGGAGCATCGTTAGCGCTTCACCTTTTCCATCCAGCTTCCTCGCCAAAGGCCAAAGCTGATGGAGGCAATTGCAAAAAGCATGGCGACCCCAATGCCGCGCCAGAGCGCCCAGCCTGTGTCCGGCAGATAGAAGAGGTGGCGTGCTGAGAACGAAGTCGGCGGCAGTCGGTACCAGAAGTAGTTCGTTCCGAAAAATCGGTTGCGGGACGCCGGCGACATCAGAAAATCGGCAAAGGGCCACTCGACGGCGAGCAGGACGCCAGTGAACACCGCCGCGCTTATAACGGAAACAGCCAACCAGTTCCAGTGTCGCGTCCGCTGCCAAACAAGGTCCAGCGCGAGGGCCGGCGCAACGAGCAGCAACGGGAACTGGGGCGGAATAAAATGCGTGACGTTCTGATAGACAGGCCCGAGTTTTGGCTGAGCAGGAAACAGCGGCAGAATCAATATGAAACCGATGAGACACAGCATGTATATAGCAGCGACCGCCGTGGCCGCATACTTTATGCCCGTCGCCCCCGAACCGATAGCCAGTGCGATTGGCGCGAGCAGAGAAACAAGCGCGTAAGGCAGTGACCGATGGAGCATCGAGTTCCCCGTGTATTCCATAATCAGCACCATCATCATCACCAGCGTCACGCCCGTCACGTAGAGAAATAAGCGTTGGGCGGACTCCCGGGCCTTGCCATTTGACCGATTTGCGTGGCCCGCGATTAACACCAGCGTTCCCGCAAGCACGCCGTACGTACCAAGGAACAACACGATATGAGGCGGGCTGACGATCTTCACGTCAAGTCCGTAGGCATCGTGCCACCAGTTGTCGAATGGCGCCGACGTGAGCATGGTGATTCCGCCCCAGGACGCGATAAACGCGCCGAGGGGACCCCGAAAGCCCCAGATATGAACCGACGAAGCCGCCAAGGGTGACCGCTTCGAAAAAGTGGTGTGCAGAATCAGGTACCCAAACGCAACCCCAGCTAAAACGCCGCACAGGTAGATCGCCATGTGGGCCGGCGTCCAGAAGGTATCGCGGCCGATCGAACTGTGCCATGAGATGTCCCAATGAGCGCCAACCATTGCCGAAGTAACTGCCAGCACGGCGCACCAGATGTACCAGGGAATGTTAGCCGCCGTTTCGGTAACGCCGCCGTCGCGGATGGGTACTGCCACAATGTCGGTCGCTGCCATATGCTGCTACTCCTTCAACGGGTACTCGCTAATTCTCCTACTTTTCGAGCGTGGCCGGCTCCACTAGGGCATTCTATGACTTCCTGAATATGGAATATGGAAAGTAAAAGATAGTTTTCGAAAGGAAAAACGTTTCCAAAACTGAAAGCCCAAGTTAAGATGACTCCAGCCAAGTAGATCAGTAAGGAGGGATTTTGCCTTCGGGAGCTACGGGGTGGGGTGAGTGGGGTATGTCAATCCGAAAGCCGAACCGCCTTCTGGCTGAAGAACGCCGGCGGGAGATTCTCGGGGTGTTAGGCCAGAACGGGCGCATCACGGTAGAAGAAGTTGTGCGGCGCTTCGGTGTGTCAGCCGTTACGGCCCGTGGCGATTTGGACGCGCTCTCGGAAAGCGGCGCGCTCGTGCGTTCCCACGGTGGCGGAGTGCGGCCACTCACGGCTGCCCCGGAACATCCCCTGCTCGTTCGCGCCGGAATGCACCGCCCGGAAAAGGTGCGCATCGCCCGGGCGGCCTTGAAGCTGATTCAGCCGTTGCAGACTGTCATCCTCTGCACCGGATCCACGTCTGCGGAGCTTGCCAGCCAACTCGGGCAGCAACCAGTGGAGAATATCACGGTCATCACCTATGCACTGAACGTGGCGACAAAACTGGCAGAAAATCCTGCTCTATCACTCGTAATGGTCGGCGGCGTACTACGGCAGCCGTCTACCGCGTTCGTCGGACCACAGGCCGAGCAGATGATGCATTCGCTGCACGCGGATCACTGCTTCATGAGCACGGTGGGCCTGGATGTGAATGTTGGCCTAACCACGCTGGACATCATGGAAGCGCAACTCAACCGTTGCATGATCCAGTCGGCCGCTCAGGTGACTGTGCTCGCAGACTCCAGCAAATTCGGGCATCGCAGTCTGTCGCTCATCTGCGATCTGCAGTCTGTTCATCGGGTGATCACGGATCCAGGTGCTCCGCCACAGCAGGTCGAGAAGCTTCGGGCGCGTGGAATAGAAGTCATCCTGGCGTAGGGGGTTCGCCTACTGTTTGCTTTCTTTTAGTTTCTTTTTCATTGACAGACCGTTGCACTCCCTTTACAATTCCTACAAGGCTTGTTGCAATGGCGCCTTCGGCCAGTCGTTGGCCAGGCGAAAGGAGTTTTAAAAAAATGAGGACAGTCTCAAACAAGTTTGGTTGTTGTCTCCGCCAGACTTTCACGTTCATAGCTTTGCTTTGCCTCCTGGTGATGGGCCAGCTTACGACCCGCGCCCAGGAAGTAACAGCCGCAATCAATGGTGTAGTTTCCGATCCCTCCGGCGCCGCAGTCGCGGGGGCGAAGGTGACGGCGAAAGACCTCGATCGTGGAACGCCGTGGCCCACCACTACCAATGCGAATGGCTTCTACAATTTTCCTCGCTTGCCAATCGGGAATTATGAAGTCCGCGTCGAAGTGCCGGGCTTTCAGGCGTCCGTGAAGTCTCCGGTTGTCTTACAGCTCAATCAGATTGCGAAGGTCGACCTTCCTCTTCAAGTTGGGAATGTGAGCGAGACAGTCGAGGTGACAAGCGCGGCTC
>JAOAPP010000289.1 GCA_025462985.1 Bryobacterales bacterium
GTCGTATCGGCGGCGACGCTGTTCGACCTCACCGGAGTCGTTCTGGTGACGGCGATTGCTTGCGCCCTTTATTTCTCATTCCTACTCCCGGTGTTTGTCGATTTCAGCACCGCGCCGCCGGATCTGCTCAGCCTCATGTCACTGCGGGCCGCGTTCTACGCCATCGTCGCCTTTCTGGTCTTCGAGCAGGCAAAGGCCAAGCGTGACGAAATGGCTCGAACGCAGGAAGCAGCCGACCGGCTCGCCGCCTCCAACCGGAGCCTCCAGCGCGCTGAGGCCTCCCTACGCCGAAGCGAACGGCTGGCGGCGCTTGGGCAGCTCACGGCCGGTCTGGCCCATGAACTCCGCAATCCTCTCGGGACGATCAGAGCCTCAGCCGAAATGCTCACCAAAGAAAACACCCGGAAGCGCCCGGAGCTGATGTCCGAAATCGCCGGGTACATCGGAACTGAGGCGGACCGGATGAATGGGCTTATCTCTAATTTCCTCGATTTCGCCCGCCCTTTGCAGCTAAGGCCGGCCACCGGCGACCTACGCTCCGTTCTCGACGACGTGGTGCGACAGCTCTCGGATCTGGCGACGAACCGTCAGGTCAAGCTCACTGTTCGGCTGGATGAACAACCACCGATGTTCACTTTCGACCCCGGACTGCTCCGGCTCGCTATCCTGAACCTCGCGCAAAATGCCATTCAGGCCAGCCCGCCGGGGTCGGCCGTAGAAATTCGCGCCTCTTGGACGCATGATACCGTCGAACTTTCAGTGGCAGATCACGGCGAGGGTATTCAACAGCAACACCTGGAGAATATATTCAATCCGTTCTTCACTACTAAACAGGAAGGCATCGGCCTTGGTTTAGCCATTGTGTCGAAGATTGTAGATGAGCATCGCGGACGGATTCAGGTGGCCAGCGAACCTGGATCCGGAACGACCTTCGTCATTACGCTTCCACGAGAACTGCCTATTTAAATCATGAGTTTAAGCCGCATACTGATCGTCGAAGACGAAGAGAAGCTTCGGCGTGTGATCCAGCTTCATCTCGAATCGGCCGGCTTCGAGATCATGACCGCCGCCAAGGTGGAGCAGGCGATGCCACTCGCTTCCTCCGCCAATCTGGTCCTCACCGATCTGCGCCTTCCCGGCACCGATGGGCTGCGCTTCATCCAGCAGCTCCAATCGAAGGGCATTCAAGCGCCCGTGATCGTGATGACAGCTCACGGGTCCGTTGAGGCCGCCGTCGAAGCCATGAAACTCGGAGCGAGCGACTTCCTGCAAAAGCCGTTCTCGCTCGATCACCTGACCACGGTCGTGCAGAAGGCGCTCGCGATGCAATTCCTTAGGGCTGAAAACCAGCGGCTCCGGGATGAGTTGGACACCCGCTATCAGTTCGACAACATCGTGGGACGTAGCGCAGCCATGCGTGAGATCTTCCACACTGTCGAACGAGTCGCGCCCACCCGTGCTACCGTCCTTCTGGCCGGTGAAAGTGGCGTCGGCAAAGATATGATCGCCCGGGCGATACACCAACATTCGCCGCGCAAGAACCATTCCTTCGTCAAGATCAACTGCACCGCCATCCCCGAAAACCTCATGGAAAGCGAACTCTTCGGGTACGACAAGGGAGCGTTCACAGGCGCCGCCAACAGCAAGCCCGGAAAGTTTGAACAGGCTGACGGCGGAACCGCATTTCTCGACGAGATAGGCGATGTGCCTGGAAACATCCAGGTGAAGCTGCTGCGCATCCTGCAGGAGCGCCAGTTCGAACGGCTGGGATCGAACTTCACGCGCAGCGTTGACGTTCGCGTGATCGCCGCGACTAATGTGGATTTGCGGGCGGCGCTAGAGGAAGGACGATTTCGAGAAGATCTCTATTACCGCTTGAACGTTGTGCCCATCAACATTCCGCCGCTCCGGGAACGCAAAGAGGATCTGCCGTTTCTCGCGCTGCATTTCGTTCAGAAGCTCTCGCGTGAACTCGGCACTACGGCCAAAGAGATCAGCCCAGCCGCGCTCGACCGCCTCGTCGATCACCCATGGCCCGGCAATGTTCGAGAACTGGAAAACACCATCGAGCGCAGCCTGGTCCTCGCCTCAGGCGACATTCTTCAGCCGCCAGATATTCGTCTGGAGGCCCCGCGCGGCCATCATCCGGCAAACAGCGGGCAATCTGCTCCCTTCTTACCTGAAGGCGAAACCCTGGAGCACTGGGAACAGATGATGATACGTGAAGCACTCCGCCGGGCAAACGGGAACAAAAGCCAGGCAGCCCGCATGCTCGGTCTCACAAGGAACGCATTGCGTTATCGGCTGTCCCAGATGGGCCTCGAGAGCGGAGCTGACGAAGCCGAGAACGGCGTTCAGTTGAACGCGTGAGCACGGGCGCAACAGACGCCTTCAAAGCCGCCAAAGTTCTAGCCTCCCCCCTTTACTCTCGGGTGATCTGACTTTGCGCTCGACTGGGCTTACCCAAAGGAGCTGACCCGATAATTTCTCGGGAGCTGAATGCGAATCCTCCTATTGCAACCTGGCGAATTCGGCCCTAGCTTGTTTGAGAATCGGGATGCCGGGGTCGGCGTCTTTCCAGAGGGTGAGAAAATCCTCGTACGCAGTCTTTGCCTTGCTCTTATCTCCCGAAGAGACGAACGCTCTGCCAAGCTGCAAGCGAGCCATCGCGCCCAATGGATCGCCGAGAACGATTCCTCGGTGATCGAGAATTTTCTGAAACTCGGCGGCAGCTTTGGCGCCCTGATGTGAGGCCAGATAAATCTCACCGCGAATATAAGCGGGATAGAGGCCGCCATAGAACCCAAAGAAGGCAATGCCAGGCGTAGCCAGTTCGTAGGGAGCGACGGGTTGTAGAAATTCGATGGCCTGTGCAGGCGCCCGACTATTGAGTGCAAAGGTTGCACGAAGCGTTGGCAAATAAGTGAATGTCACTGAAGTATCTTCCGGAAACCGTCTTTCGAGATCGTTCGCCAGTGCCTCCGGCTGCGCAGAATCGCCGGCAACCGCCAGTGCAAACGCAGCCCCATACTCCACATCCCGGCCCCTGGAAAGCTTGAGTGCTGCCACGGCGCTTCGCCTCGCGGCCGGGGCGTTCCCGAAAAGTGCGTCCCATACGGCTACTCCCGTTTCATATGTAGCAGCCCTCTCTTGCTGACCGGCCTGCCGGGCAACATCCTCGGCACGGCGTGACATCCTCCTCGCGAGTGCCAGCTGGCCGGAACGGGCCAACACCAGAGCCTCGGAATGCGACATCCAGTCTTCGGCTCCGGACTTGCCTTTGGCCTGAGTCGCCTGTCGATTCATTCCCGCCTTGTCACCTTCGAGAAACGCGATATGGTACCGGAGGAGCAAAAGCTCAGGGATGTTCAAATTGCGC
>JAOAPP010000299.1 GCA_025462985.1 Bryobacterales bacterium
CTGTGAGAAGTTTGTCTCAAGATTGGTCAATGTAACTGTCGCGCCCGGCACGACAGCGCCGGACGGATCGGCAACCGTACCCTGCAAACTGGCTCTGAACTGGGCCTGAATGGACCCTGCGCCCCCGAGCACGATCAAAAATATAGCGAGCGACGTAATCAGCCAAATAGGCCGCGTCTTCATGGACGTATCTCTCATAGTTCCCTTTCGAACACTGGGCGAGTCTCCCCGACGTGCCCTGGACGAACCCAGCCAAAACTTGCCTATAGACGCGCGCAGCCGGAGGTTGTGACACAGGCGAGAAGGTCCAATGCGCCCCGCTATACTGAGCCCTTAGCAAATGCAGCAATTGTTAAGGACCAAGAGCATCGATTCCCTGGTGGATGAGAGCCATGAGGAGGGGAAAAAGCTAAAACGCACGCTGGGCCCCTGGAGTCTGATCGCATTCGGCATCGGCGCGGTGATCGGGTCGGGTATCTTCACCGTCACGGGAACGGCGGCGGCCGGCCAAACCGGCGGGACCGCATCCATATTTAAGGCACCGCTAATGGATCTTCTGCTGCACGGCGCGTCTGCAGCCTCGATGAGCGGACGCCCGGGCGCCGGGCCGGGTCTGACTCTGTCCTTTATATTGACTGCGCTCACTTGCGGTTTTGCGGCCCTGTGCTATGCCGAACTTGCGTCGATGATTCCGATTGCCGGGAGCGCTTACACTTACGCTTACACGACTCTTGGAGAATTGTTTGCCTGGATCATCGGCTGGGATCTGATCCTTGAATACGCCGTTTCAAATATGTCCGTTGCGGTCGGGTTTTCGGCTTATTTCAACGTCATGTGCGATTACCTGTTCGGCGCGCACCTGCCAAAGTATCTTTCGGAACCGGCGTTTGTGGGGCACGTCCGCACAGGCAGTCTGTTCAACATCCCGGCACTGCTGATTGTGATGCTGCTCAGCTGGCTGCTGGTCCGGGGCGTGAAGGAGAGCGCGGGAGCGAACAACGCGATGGTTCTGATAAAGGTCAGCGCAGTGCTGATATTTGTCTTTGGCGCAGCCCACGCGGTACAGGCAAAAAACCTGCATCCATTCCTGCCCAACGGTTTTCCGGGTGTCCTCACCGGGGCAGCCATCGTCTTTTTCACGTTCATCGGATTCGACTCGGTTTCGACGGCTGCCGAAGAGTGCAAGAACCCCCAACGCAACATGCCGATGGGGATCATCGGCACGCTTGTGATCTGCGGAATCCTATATACGTCGGTCGCTTTCGTGCTGACTGGCATCGTAAGCTGGAAAACTCTCGACAATGCGGCTCCTGTCGCAAACGCGCTGCACGCTATTGGCATGGATCGCCTGCGGTTCACCGTAACGGTGGGCGCTCTGCTTGGAATGCTTTCGTCTCTTCTGGTTTACCAGTACGGGCAGGCGCGTGTCTGGTTCGCGATGTCACGCGATCGCTTGTTGCCGGGGCTGTTCTCGCGCGTTCATAAGATCCATCAGACCCCGCACGTGAGCACCTGGATCGCAGGGCTGGCCGTCGGCATTCCCGCCGGTTTGTGGGACATCGATACTTTTGCCGACCTGTCGAACATCGGAACATTGTTTGCCTTTGTTGTCGTATCTGCTGGCGTGATCATTCTGCGGCGTACACAGCCGGACCGGCGGCGCTCTTTCCGCGTTCCGTTCTCTCCGTTCACACCGGTGCTTGCGATAGCCTGTTGTTTCGGACTCATGCTGGGGCTGCCGTTGGAGACATGGATACGGTTCTTCGTTTGGCTCATCATCGGCCTGGTTATCTACTTCGGCTACAGCCGCCGCCGCAGTCCACTTCACGAACCGGTTTTTGGCAAGACCGAAATCGCCTGAATACGTCTTTAAGTAACTGGCCGCTGGTATGAGAAAGCTCACGCCGCAATACGTGGCGCTTGCCCTGCTCCTGCTGTGGGCGCTTGTAGCTGAAGTCAGTTTTGCCAGCCACATCCTCTACGCTATGGCGGTGACGGGGAAGAGTACTGCGCTGCCGTTTCTGCTTCATCCGTACACGAATCGAATCTCAAACATGCTCCCCGGCTACGAGCATGGACCGCTGCAAAAGGGCGACGAGGTCCTTCAAGTGAACGGACGCCCGATCGAAGGACGCGAACAGATTGACCGCTTCGTTACGGAGTTGCATGCCGGCGACAGCGTTCGCATCACAGTCCGCCGCCCCGGCAAAGCCGGAATGATCGAAAAGTCGTTTTCAGTTCGGCTGCAGAACGTTGAGTCACGCACTCTGGGATGGCTGGCAGTGCTGACCCTCACTCTCCTCCCTTTCAGCTGCCTTGCAGTCGGGTTTTTCATTGCGTTTGTCCGTCCCAATGACACCCTTGCCTGGATCACGATGGCAATGCTAGCGTCTTTCGGCCAGATCGCAGGAGGAGCCATTCGCTCCTGGAGCATTCGGCCGGGCTGGCGCGAGACTTATCTGACCTATCACTCGCTTCTCAGCAACCTCTGGCCGCTTTGGCTGTTGCTCTTTGCCGTCTATTTCCCTATTCCATTCCGGTTCATTGAGCGGCGGCGCTGGATAGTTTGGGCGTTCGCCACTCCCTTTGTGCTTCTGGCCTCCATCGCGCTCTATGCGGATCTGCAGGAAGGCAACCATGTACGCGGGCTGGTTCGAATCGCCAATCTGCTCAACGGCCTGGATACGCCGCTGGTGGCCCTGTTTGGACTTTCCGTGATCGCCTTCATCGTCATGTTGCTTGTGAAACAGCGCATGCTCGACAAGCCGGATGCCAAGAGACGCCTGACGGTCCTGGTGGCGGGCTGCTCCATTGCCATTTTCCCCATCACCGTGTATGTCTTCACCGACCTCACGATGATTCAACGCGTCCCGCCCTGGGTCAATGCAGGGCTGCTCGTCCTCCTCTTGTTCTTCCCAGCCACTATGGCGTATGTGATCGTGGTCCAGCGCGCCATGGACGTTCGCATGGTGGTGCGCACCGGCGTCCGGTACGCGCTCGCCAGCACGGGCCTACGCACCTTGCAGGCGGTCCTGTTTCTGGTGGTGATTTTCTTCACGCTTCGATTCGCGCTGGACGCGCAGCATCACTGGGAAACCTTAGTAGTGGGGATGATCGGCGCCCTGGTACTTCTGCTTCTGCGCGGCATCGGAAATCGGGTCGGATTGTGGACCGATCGCCACTTCTTTCGCGCGGCGTACAACGCCGAAATCATATTGACGGAACTGGCAAATTCAGTCGCGAGTTTCCGGGATACGAAAGCGTTGATGGATACAGTAAGCCATCGGATCGCAGACTCACTCCATTCGGAGCCGATCGTGTTTCTGCTTGAAAGAAACGGGAACTACCAGCCGGCTTATTGCCTGGGCATGCCCGCCCCAGAACCCGATGTAGAGTTTGCAAAGCACTCTGCTACTTGCCGTTTTCTCACCCGGATGAGCGCGCCGGCCCGGGTTTACTTCGACGATCCTCAATCCTGGGTGCATGGCGTTTCCGAGCGCGAGCACTCGGCCTTGCTGGGCCTGCAGACCCAGGTGCTCTTACCGGTGACGCAGAAAAGCCGGCTGCTTGGAATTCTCAGCTTGGGCCCGAAGAAATCCGAAGCTCCCTATTCGCGGGAAGATCTGCAGCTGTTGAGCGCGGTGGCGTCTCAGGCAGGGCTGGCGCTTGAGAACGTCCGGCTAACCGAAGATGTGCGGCAGGAGGTAGCGCAGCGCGAGCGGCTGAACCGCGAACTCGAGATTGCGCGTGATGTACAGCAGCGGCTCTTTCCACAGGAGCTACCGGAGGTCAAAGGCCTGGACTTTGCCGGGTACTGCCGCCCTGCATTCGGGGTCGGCGGCGACTACTACGACTTCATCCGGCTGGACGGCGGGTGCCTGGGTATTGCGATTGGAGACGTTTCTGGAAAAGGGATTGCGGCTGCCCTCATGATGGCGAGCCTGCAGGCCTCACTGCGCGGGCAAACCATCAAGCCTTGCGCCACGCTGTCGGAAATGATCTCCCACATCAATCGACTGGTGTTCGACGCATCGGCTTCAAATCGTTATGCGACCTTCTTCTACGCGCAGTATGACCCGATGACACGGCTGCTCCGTTACTGCAATGCCGGTCACAATCCTCCCATTCTTTGTCGGCGCTCGAACGGCTCCGACAGCTTCCAGCAGTTGGACGAGGGCGGCACTGTGATTGGTTTGTTCCCGGACATTTCGTTTCACGAAGCAACGGTGCAGGTAGAGCGGGGCGATATCCTCATCGGCTATACGGATGGGGTCTCGGAAGCGATGAACGGGAACGAGGAAGAGTTCGGAGAAGAACGGCTTGCCGAAGTCATCCATCGGTGCGAGTCGCGTTCGGCGGCCGACATGATCACTTGCATGCTGAGCCGCGTGGATGCATTCACGGCGGGCGCCCCGCAGCACGATGATATGACGTTGATCGTGGTCAGGGTACAGTGAAGACAAGAACTTACGTGGACTCATGTACCCGGTGGATCTATCAATTGATAAATGGCTTTGGACAGAACGCCGCTTGCAGGTTGAAGTCATCGAGCCATGAGGAGCTGTTAGTGTTATCGTCCCAGCGGCCGCCCGCCGAGTTCTGGATTTGGGCTGTGGCACTGACTGGATGCTTGCAGAATCTGGCTCAGAGGACATCCCGGTTCGAGTGGGCGTGGATTGCTCCATCGACTCCCTGCGCGAGGCCAAGAAGTATCCGGGCGTTTTTTGGATCGCTGGCGACGGACTGAACCTGCCTTTTCGAGACCGGAGCTTTGACGTGGTGATCGGGCATGTATACACGGTTCAAGACCGTGAACACTGCAACTGGGGTAGCGCGGTCA
>JAOAPP010000811.1 GCA_025462985.1 Bryobacterales bacterium
ATTCTGTCCAAGCTCACGTGGACGATATCTGGTACAGGGCTTCGAACTCGCTCCAGGTTTCGCGCCAGAACTGGCGGAAGGTACGCCCGGCCGATCTGAACACGGAGTGGTGCTCAATCCAGACGAGCGCCGCAGTGGAGGCTAGCAGGACGGCGTGAGCGTTCTTGATCAGAGCCCGTGTTCCGGCGCGGTGCCGGTTTTGAAAGCGGCTGATTGCGAAGGCCTGAAAGCGCAGGTGAGCGCCTTCCTCGTCAAAGATTAACTGGCAAATGCTTCTCAACAGCGTGGATCCGGTGGCGTCACGCAGTGCGGCATAGTACGGCCGGGCAAGGACTTCGGCAGTGACCAGCACCTTCAGGCAGAGTTCCAGTCCGGCAATGCCGCGTATTGCACGGAACGCACCGTGGACCCAATGCTTCCGCAGGCAGGGTGCGTTCTCGACCTGAAGAAAGCGCGCGAGTATTCTGCTGTGCCGCTGCTCTTCCCGCAGGAACAACTTCAACGCTGCGATCAGGCCAAGGTCGCCGGTTTCGCGAGAGAAGCGCTGCGCGCGGTCCAGCATGCGTTTGCCGCTGGCGCCCTCTCCCAACTGGAACTGCTGAATAGAGGCGATCACGGCGCGCTTCTCGGCTCCGGACAGGCGCGCGCTGTGGTTCCAGGGGAGCTCCGGTTCCGGTGCGTTCTGGTAGAAATATTCGACCCAGTCGTAAGAAGAGCCGCCGTGGTTTTGGTGAGCAACTTTCCTCATGGTGAGATTGTGCATTGATGGCTTTGTATTGTAAAGCTCTTTTTGTGTGCCACGACTACTTGGGCCGTGAACGCCAAAGGAACTGGATAAAATCCTACTTGCAACGGATTGGAGAGAAGCGTTCATGAGAGTGAGAATGGGAAGTCTTCGGCTATGCGCCGGTATTGTGGCGAGCATCGCCTGCCTGCATGGGCAAGAGGCGTGGCGGGTGCATGATCGCGACCGGCCCAATCCGCCGGTGGTGACGCCTTCCGAGAGCACGGGCGGTGCTCCGTCGGACGCGCTTGTGCTTTTTGACGGCCACAATCTGGATCAGTTCGAGAGTCAGCAGGGCAGCCCGGCTCCCTGGACTGTGGCCGACGGCACCTTCACGGTCAAGCCTGGCTCGGGCAGCATTCAAACCAAGCGGGAGTTCGGCGATTGCCAGTTACACGCGGAATGGGCGTCCCCGAATCCACCGCAGGGTGAGGACCAGATGCGCGGGAACAGCGGCATCATCATCATGGGGCTGTATGAACTTCAAGTGCTGGATTCCTATAACGCTCGCACCTATGCGGACGGACAGGCGGGCGCCATATACGGGCAGTATCCGCCACTAGTGAATGCGGCGAAGGCGCCCGGCGCCTGGCAGGTTTATGACGTGATTTTTCGCCGTCCGAAGTTCGACAAGACGGGCCGCCTGATCAGCCGGGCGAGAGAGACGGTCATCTATAACGGCGTAGTCGTACAGGACGCGACGGAGTTGAGCGGACCCACCGCGTACCACAATCGCCCTCCTTATTTCCCCCTGCCGGAAAAGCTGCCCTTTGTATTGCAGGATCACGGGACGCCGGTTCGTTATCGGAACATCTGGATCCGCGAGCTGCCGCCGGAAGTAGAACCGCTGCCGGTCACCTCCTTTGTTCCGCTGCGACCCGATCCCGCCGGTTATGTTGCTTACGCAGGCACGTACGAGGGCGAGGGTGCGCGGCTTACCTTGACCTCGTCCGGACCAGACCTGAAGGGAGAATTGGCCACGCAAACTCCGAGAGGTGAGACCAAGAGCCCGATGGAACTCGTCGCGATGAGCGACGACGCTTTCACGGCCCGGAGCTTACCGGGTGCGGACCTGGTACGAGTGGTTTTCGCGCGGGAGAACAACGCGATCAAGACCGTCACCATGTTTCACGGCGGTCATTACGTCACGCTGACCCGGCGGTGAGGCAGTTTCTTGCCTCACCCTAAGCCTGTTCGGTAACCGTGACACTTTCGTGAAGCCCCCGCGGTCTGCTACATTGATCGCGTGAAACTGTACGATCTCGATCCCGGTCCGGACACGCCTGAATTAGTTCGGGCGATTATCGAAATTCCGAAGAACTCATCGAACAAATACGAGTACGACGGAAATCTCGGAGTTTTTCGTCTGGATCGAGCATTGTATTCTCCCATGCACTATCCCGGAGACTACGGGTTTATTCCGGGAACCCTCGCCGAGGATGGCGATCCCTTAGACATCCTCGTCCTCGTGAACGAGCCGAGTTTCACCGGATGCCTGATGGAAGTCCGCCCGGTAGGAATCTTGTACATGTTCGACCAGACGGAGAACGATCAGAAAATTCTGGCGGTCCCGAACCGCAATCCACGGTTTGAAAGCATTCACACCATTGATCAGGTGATCCCGCATACAAGAAAAGAAATCGAATATTTCTTCTCCATCTACAAGGAGCTACAGGGCGTAAAGACGGAAATGAAGGGCTGGGGCGACCCGCGGGAAGCGCGAAAGGCGATCAACGAGAGCCGTCAGAAATATTTGGGCAGATGGATTGAAAGGGCCGTCAACAGAAAAGATGACGACCCTGTTCCGGAGTTGATCGACAGCGCCGATGTGACAGAAGAGGACTAGACTGCCCTAGACGAAGTCATCACCACCGGAATTGTCGTCAAATCCGCCATCGTCAGACACGTTGTCGTAATCGGATCCGCTGTCATCGGACTGGGTGTTATCGACATTGGATAAATCGTCGCGGCGATTGTCGTTCCCGCCGGGACTGTCGTAATAGTTGTTGACGACTGTCTCGTCAACCGCAGGGGCATAGCCGCCAATCCCACCGCCTCCGCCGAAAAAGCCGCCGCCTCCGCCATAGCCCGGACCGGAGAACAGGTGCTGAATTCCTTCAAAGGCGAGCGCACCGGCCGCGACTCCAGCAGCCGTCTGAGCGGCGCCCCGGAGAAAGCTGGGCG
>JAOAPP010000311.1 GCA_025462985.1 Bryobacterales bacterium
CGGCGGATTACCGCCTTCCAACCACATGAACGCATCGTATGCCATCGTCTCGCTCCTTCATCGCTCAATGAAAACCCCGCCAGCTGCATGGGGCGACTTGCTAAACCTTGCGAACGGCCGGACAACAGCCGTGCGGTCCCACTAACTTTCAGGCTCCTGCCGGCTGCGGCAAATCGGCCACCAGCCGCATGGAGACCGTCAGTTCATCCAGTTGGAAGTGCGGCTTCAAGAATGCAACCGCACGGTATGCGCCGGGCTTGCCGGGTATTTCCATCACATCGACGCGAGCCTCCGCCAGCGGATATTTGGCCTTCATTGAAGGTGCGGCGCTTGCGGTATCCACCACGTAACCAGAAATCCAGCGATTCAAATACGTCTCGCATTCCCCCCGAGACATGTAGGCGCCGATCTTGTCACGCATCATGGCCTTCAGATAGTGAGCGAAGCGCGAGACCGCCAGAATATAGCTGAGATTGCTCGATAACCGTGCATTTGCATTGGCTGCGTCCGTGTCGTAAAGTTTCGCCTTCTGCGCGCTCTGCACACTGAAGAATGCCGCATAGTCAGTGTTCTTGCAATGGACCAGCGGCACGAATCCCAGGTCGGCCAGCTCTTTCTCCCGGCGATCCGTGATGGTGACCTCAGTTGGGCACTTCATCGCAACGTCACCTTCGTCCGTGGGAAAGTTGTGGACGGTGAGCCCTTCCACCTTGCCGCCGCCTTCCACGCCGCGAATCGTCGCGCACCAGTTATAACGAGCAAAGGACTCCGTGATCCGCGAAGCAAGCGCCCACGCCGCATTGCCCCAAAGATACTTGTCGTGCTCGGTGCCGTTCACATTCTCTTCGTAATCGAACTCTTCCACCGGGCGGGTTTCCTTGCCGTAGGGCTCGCGCATCAGTACGTGCGGCAGCGTCAGCGCCACATACCGCGAATCGTCGCTCGCCCGGAAGCTCTTCCACTTCGCGTATTCGGTGGTATCGAAGATCTTCGTCATGTCGCGTGGCGCGCCAAGCTCGGTAAAGCTGTCGAGATTGAATAAACTGGCCGAGGTCCCCGCGATGAACGGGGCGTGCGCTGCCGCAGCCACCTGCGACACCTTTCCCAGCAGTTCTACATCTTCCGGACTTTTGCCGAATTCGTAGTCACCCATCAGCGCTCCAAACGGATGGCCGCCGAAGACTCCGAACTCTTCTTCGTAGACCTTCTTGAACATGGAGCTCTGATCGAACTCGCTCGCCCGCTGCAGGTCCCGAAGCAGCTCCTTCTTCGAGCAGTTGAATACTTTGATCTTCAGCATCTCGCTGGTCTCACTGCGATCCAGCAGATACCTCAATCCGCGCCACGATGCCTCCAGCTTTTGAAAAGCCTGGTTGTGTATCACTTCGTTCAACTGCAGCGAGATAAGATGATCGATCTGAGCGATGCGGCTGTTGATCATCGCTTCGCTGTCGCGGGACAGCGTCATGGAGCCGTCAAGGAACTGGGCGACGAAATTTTTCACCAGGTCGCGCCCGCGCTCACGAGCCTGCGGATCGCGCGCCAGCCGGCCCTCGTCCACAATCTGGTCGAGCAGGCCCTTCTGCAAGGTGGTCTGCGCGGCCGCGGATTCAGAGGGCGATAAAGGTTGGCTACTCATGGCTACCATCTCCAGCGGTCGTCGGTTGAATCTCGGACTTCAGCTTCGCCAGCTTATCCGTATTGCGGATCGTCTCCTGCAGGATCTCGTCGAGCTTGTCGTTGCCCTGCAGGCTGCCTCGCAGATCGGCCAGTTTGGTTCGAAGATCCAGCAGTTCCTGCAGCGGCCTGATCTGCTTGGCGACATTCGCCGGTGCGAAATCGTCCAAACTCCGAAACCGAAGGTCTACCTTGAGTTGACCCGCATCAGCATCTTCGCTTAGCTTGTTCTCCACCGAGAACGCCAAGTGCGGCTTCATTGCGGCCAGAACGGAATCGAAATTATCAGGATTGACTTCGACGAATTTGCGGTCCTTCAGGCGCGGCAGCGGCTCCTCAGGCATGCCAGTGAAATCCCCGAATACGCCCATCACGAAGGGCAATTCCTTCTTCTCGATTGCTCCGCCCGTTTCCACATCGTAGGTGATGTGAACCCGCGGGGACCGGACTCTGTCGAGTTTGTGCTGTAAGCTTTCTGCCATAAGTACTCCAAGTAAGGGTCGCCCTGTCTCGACCGGGCATCTGAATCCGGTTCGATCCGGGCGCAGGCCGTGCCCGGTAAAAATAGCACCAATTTCCAGCCAAGTAAAGCGGGCGATCAACAACGCCCCGGTACTCTCTCAGCAAAACTTGACGCTCACTTCCTCAGTGCACGCCCGCTACCGACCTCTCGAACGCCTTCGTCATCTGTCCCGGAAGCCGGAATTCTTCGATTTCCAAGAAGCCGCTCTCCAGAAGCAGCCGGAGTACGCCTCCAAACTCGTCCTCGCTCATCTCTTCGCTTATCACTTCTTGTTCTTTCAGATATCTGAAAAGTTCTATGCCGCTGTGCGAGCCATCGCAGGCTCCCACCAGCGCCGCCACCCAGGGTTCCACCCGGGCGTCGCTCACGAGCGGATGCTTGACTCGCATCCGAAATTCTGCCGGAGCTAGCTCGCCGTTCTGCTCAACGTGCGTAACCGTCAGAGCCATGCCGCCCGCCAAGCGCGGACTTGCGTCCATCAACAAACCCTGAAATTTGGGTTGCGCTGCCGCTTTCTGCCACCGCCGGAACCACTCGACAATCTCACTTCCGGCCGTTCGCGACTTTTGGCACCGTCTCGTCAAGGGAGCACGCTCGGTCTCGTGGCGCTCCACGACGAGCACGCCGTACAGAATCGTCTCTACCTTCAGCCGTTCGTACACCCTGCTACGCGGACCGAGTTCGCCTAACTTGCCCTTCGCCTCCGCCACTGCCTGTAGAATGCTATTCGGCCGGCGCTCCGCCTCGTTCACAACCAGAAGAACGTCGAACTCAGAATTCGTTTCCCCAAGCCACTTCCGGACTCTTTCCTCAACCATCTCCCCTTCGCGATCGGTTATCAGCGAAAGCGCATAGAACCGGCCGCCAGGTGTTAAATGTGCTGGCAGTCCCTGCACAATTCCGCGCAGAATCTGTTCGCCGTCTTGCCCCCCGTCGCGAAACATCAGCTTTTGTTCCTCGGCCGGAACATAGGGAGGATGGGCGACGATTCGATCGAAGTGAAGGCCCTCTACCGGCTCGTACAGGTCGCCTTGTACTGCCACTACGTTCTCAATCCCGTTCAACAGAGCATTGAATCGGGCAAAGTGCGTACAGCGGTCGCTCAGATCGCAAGCCCAGGATCGCTGCGCGCATCGTGCGCCTGCGATAAACGGGCTATTCCTGTTCCGGAGCACAGTTCCAAAAAACTCTCGCAGTGATCGGAAGGAAGAATGGAAACAAACCGGCCGGTGTTTCTGGTTATGGAGTCATATACGATGTCTTCTGGAAGAGTGCCATCCGCG